>JAHEEQ010000280.1 GCA_024640585.1 Micrococcales bacterium | reverse complement strand
GAACTAATGACCCTAGAGCAGATGCAGATTTATTAATACTCTATTTGGATGAACAAAAAGACACTAAGAAAGCTGAGCAAATACGCGACCGAATTGTGAGCAAAAAATCAATTTCATCTGCTGGAATACTTACCGAGCACTTCTGTGGAACTAATATTTTTAACAGAAACACCAAAGAGTGCTACGAGTGGTCTAGCTTTGGTGCTGTAAACGGCTCACCAATCATAGGTAGGGCTTATGGGCATATTCTTTACTTGGGAATTGGCACTTCAAGAAATAAACCAGAAGGACTTGCGTGGATGTTCAGCGCAAAACAACGTGGCGACCAAGGGGCCTCTGCACTTATTGAAAAATACGTCAGTGATTTTTCTGTTGATGAGCTAAGTTCAATTCAAAAGCGAGCTGACAACCTAACCGCAATGTATGGCAAACGATGATGAAGAGAAAACTTATCGCAATCATCTTGTTAGTGGTCGCAGTCGGTGCCGCAGCCTTTTATGGGCAGCGTAAATATGCAGAGCACCAAACTGAACTCTTGGTGCAGAAGCAATGGGATCAACTAACACCTGAACAGAAAGCAGCCGCAGATGCTAAAGTTTATGGACTGGGTTGTAAGGGTTTTATGGATATGGTTGGTTGCGGTGAACAGGGTATTAAGTTGCCCAAGACCGTCGAACAACCATCTCCACAGTCAGCGCTTGAGACGCTGAAGAACGATATGAGTGCCAAGCAAACACAAGATGTAATCAAAGAAATCAATCAACGTACGATTGACCTACAGCAACAGTTGGCTTTAGATCAATTGAACAAGAAGTGAAGCTATTGCTCTGCAGAACCTTGCAGAGTCTTTGTTTTAGTTGCATAGCGAACTAGTTGTGGTTATGATGCAGTCATGTTTGAACAATGCTTGTACTTCAACACCACATCGCTGGCACGAAAGCTAGAGCGCGAGTGGGCGCAAGCATTTAAGGAGTTTGGGTTGACCCCATCGCAAGCGTTTTTGTTGCGAGTGGTGCTCGAGAAAAACGGCGCTTTGCAGAGTGAGCTTGCACACGAGATGAATATTTCGCGCTCAACTGCCACACGCACACTAGACCAGCTAGAAAATTTGCACTATGTTCAGCGTCAACAGTCGGCAAACGATGGACGTGAAACGGTTATTGCTCCAACAGCGCGTGCAATAAATATTTGGAAAGCACTGAACGAAGCTAGTGGTGCGGTGACCAAGCGAATGAAACGAACACTTGGCGATCGAGCATTCAAGGATGTAGTTGCCACGGTTAAAGCGGCTAGCGAAACGATTTAATTTTTTTGATGTGATAGTTGTATTGCTAACTAAAAGGGGAATCAAATGCCAATACTTAATGTCAAGGTGAGTGGGGATAAGGATGTGCAAGTGACCAAGAAGATCACGACACTTTTGCTGGACACGACAACGCGAATACTAAAGAAGAAGCCAGAAGTAACAGCAATCACAATTCAGTACGTGCCAAGCGACTGTTGGGTTATTGGTGGTGAGTTGCTGAGCGAACAAAGTAAAAGCAGTTTTTACTTGGATATCAAAGTGACAGACGAAACTAATACCAAGGACGAGAAAGCAGATTACATCCGTGAAGTGTTTGAAGGCTTCAAAGGCATCCTAGGGGACTTGCACGATGAAAGCTACATATACGTTGAGGACGTACGTGCAGCAGCGTATGGGTTTGGTGGCAAGACGCAAGAATTTCGATATCACCAGTAATTTGTGCAAAACCATAAGTCAGCTCCGTTATCGGCAATGGTGAAATCAAGTCAATTGAGTTAAGGCCGACTTGTCTTGTTATGCAAGTCTGTTGATCTGTGCTCTTGCAGATTCCAGGTGCGTTGCAAGTGCATCAATGCAAACTTGGAACTCAAGATTGAATTGATCAGAGGCTCGTAGCGAAGATAAGTAATTCGTTGCGAGCTCTTGTGCTCTGCGCCAACTGTCGTTCCTGATACTAGAGTGAAGCGTGATGGGATGAATGGCATCAGGCAATCGCCCACTACTTGTTGGCGCGAACGACATAGGGGTCATGTCGTATGCAGGGGCGAGTGCATAGGGACGACCGTGTTCTGATACGAACGAGAGGTTGCCG
>JAHEEQ010000275.1 GCA_024640585.1 Micrococcales bacterium | reverse complement strand
TCATTCAAACAATTGCTTGGGAATGCTGCTTTTTTCTGTGGTGACTGCCGTGTGGTCAATAAAAAATAGATTTCTGCGATGTTGACTCAGAACTTATGCGTTTCAGGAGCGACAATCAAATGTAATTTTTGATTTGATTGATTCTTTGTAAATGCACACGGTTAACCGTATTCGAGATCTCAGCGCAAAGCTTCCAGAGGAAAAAGATCTTCAAGTAGTTGTGGATCTACTAAAAGCTCTTGAGCAAAGTCATTCTTTTGAAATCGAGCAACTTACTAAGTTGTCTTTCGAGTATTTCAACTTATCTATGGATCTGATTCGTGATTGGCGAATGAATGGTCACAACTACAAGAAAAACTAAGCTTTCAAGAACTAGTTTGTTACAAAGCTAAGTTGCCTGATTCCCCAGTGCGAATTCGGTAGGCATTTGAGATATTTTGGATAAAGATCTTGCCATCGCCAATTTTGCCTGTTCTCGCTGTTTTTGAGATGATATTGATAACGGAATCGTACTCATCATCTCTGCAAACTATCTCAAGTTTTATTTTATGAACGAAGTCGATTACATACTCTGTGCCACGATAGATTTCTAGATGGCCTTTTTGCCGTCCAAAACCACTTACTTCGGTCGAAGTTATAGCGAAATTACCAAGGTTAACAAGTGCACTCTTCACCTCATCTAATTTATGAGGTTGAATAATCGCTGCAATTAGTTTCATACCAATCCTTACTTCTTGATGTTCTTGTGGGACTCATCGCAAAACGGAAAGTTCTTGCTCGATTTGCACCCACAAAAATTCACCATGCCTGTTTCTGTTGCTATGTAACTCAGAGGTGAGTACTTGGTTTCGCTGTGTGATCCATCGCAAAATGGTGGTGTAGCAGTCTGCCCACATTGGCATAGCCAATACTCGCGTCCTTTTTCTATGCCGGTTGAATAAGGTTTCTGGGGTGTCATACATAACCTCTAGGTTTTACTGATGTCACTTGAGACTATGTTAATTGATGAGATTTCACAATCATTTTTTCTGGAGTTGGTACTCTAAAAATCAACTGCAATCTAATGAATTTTATTTAACCCATGGTTGAGACTATCTCTGATAAATCAGCTCTTTTTCGTTTAGCTTTGCATGCCGTAACCTGACCAAAAGTGAGATAACACATCGCCTCCTCGTGAGTAGTTAGCTTGAATGCTTCACGAACGAAACTTGAATTCATTGCTTGACCACTCGTGATACCGCTTCCGATTGAAAGTGTTTGTGCCATTAAAAGCATGTTTTGAATCGCACACCCTAGCGAAATTTGGCGTTCATGCGCAGGGATTTGAGGTTTAGTAGGGCCTTGGTTAACTATTGCAAGAATTAAACATGGTGCACGAAATGCCTTTTCAGACGCGATATTCAGTTCTGCTTTACTTGCATTTGCGTCTCGTTCTTGTAACGCCTGCAAGAAGGCCTGACCTAGTGCTGCCCGTTTTTCTTGGGGTACAAGAACAAAACGCCAGGGTTGGATGTTTCCATGGTCGGGCGCTTGTGCTGCGGCAGTGAAAATTAAATCCAACTCTTCAGTCGTTGGCCCTGGTGCCACCAGTCGTTTGGGCGCGACATGGGTTCTAGCGCACATTTGCGCCAATAGAACCTCTGCCGCCTCTTTGCTCATTTCAGTATTGTTTGTAAGGCAAGAATTTGCCAGATAGAACCACATTCACACGATCACCTTTGGGGTCTGGCTGACGGACGATATCCATGGAGAAATCGATTGCGCTCATGATGCCATCTCCAAACTCCTCATGAATGAGTTCTTTGATGGTGGTGCCGTACACGCTGACGATTTCGTACCAGCGGTAAATCAATGGGTCGGTGGGCACAGGTGTGGGCAAGGAGCCTTTGTAGGGCACCACTTGCAGCCACTTTTGCTCTTCGGCATCGAGGCCAAAAATCTTGCCAACCACTTTGGCTTGTTTGGCATCTAAGGTCATTTGGCCCAAGCAAGCGGCCGTAGTCCACTCTTTGGAGAGGCCCACTTTTTTGGCCACGTCTTCCCACTTGATACCTTTGGACACTTTGGTGCTGATGATTTTTTCGGTCACGTCGAGACGGTTCATGATGGTTCCTGAGTTGG
>JAHEEQ010000273.1 GCA_024640585.1 Micrococcales bacterium | reverse complement strand
CGGTTGGGTAATCAACAATCTTGAAGTACCTAGATTCGATTACATTTCCGATCATCTTGGTGTTTGGGCTTCCCAAAATCGCTGCATTCACATAATCACCAGCAGCTGGAATAAAGGTCAACAGAGTTCCAGCAACTACGCCAGGCATAGACAATGGCAAAGTAACCTTACGGAAAGTTGTGATTCCATTGGCGTATAAGTCGCCAGATGCCTCCATTGTGCGCGGATCGATCCGCTCAAGTGATGCATACAGCGGCAAGGTCATGAATGGCAGGAAGTTATAAGTCATACCCATAACAACTGCAAAAGAGGTTGATGTCAGCGTTGTGCTTTGACTAATAATTCCAAGGTTTCGAAGCGTTGGAACAACAAATCCTTCCTCGCCCAAAATCTGCTTCCACGCAACAGTACGAAGCAAAAATGAGACAAAGAATGGTGCTACAACTAACACAAGTAAAACATTCTTAAGACGTCCTGCTTTGAATGCAATCGCATAGGCCAAAGGGTAAGCAATTGCTAAAGCTAAGATTGTTGCTAGAAAAGCATAAGCAAAAGAACGTCCGAACTGCTCTTTATTTTCAGTAAATGCTGTTACGTAATTGCCAAAATTAAAAGTTTGTTCATACTGACCAGTGTCTCCCCCTGCAATTGGAGTTTGCGTGGAAGTCTGAGCTAAATTAATAATCGGCAAAATAAAAAAGGTAAAGAGAAACGCAAAACCTGGAAGTAATAACAGGTAAGGCATCTTCACCTTAGACAAGGCGTTGCTCATTCCTCGTCGAGTTCCTCTGGATTTACCTCTAGACCTGCTTCGACATCTTCATCTCCGCGTAATGCAAAGGTGAAGTTTGGCTCCCATGAAATAACAACTTCATCGCCCTTATCAAATGGTGGAACTCCATCATCATTTTGCTCAAAGACCATTACCTCTTGGCCCCATGGCATAGTGACTTGATACTGAGTTGAAACACCGATGTATGAAACATCTTCGATGCGACCGCCAGTAAGAATATTTCCACGTGTTGGAGTGCCCACCAATGAAATGCGGAACTTTTCTGGGCGAATTCCTGCATAGATTGAGCTATCAACAGCATGGCTGCGGTTCTTTGGCATTGAAATCTTTTGACCAAATAGGTCGACTACAAGATTGTCGCCATCTGTTCCTTCAATACGTCCTTTAATCAGGTTTGACTGTCCCAAGAAGTTGGCAACAAATGCTGTCTCTGGATTGTCATAAAGATCTGCTGGAGATCCCATCTGCTCAATCTCGCCCTCATTCATAACAGCGATGGTGTCAGCCATTGTCATGGCCTCTTCCTGGTCATGGGTTACGTGAACGAAGGTCAATCCAACTTCGCGTTGGATCCACTTAAGTTCAATCTGCATCTGGCGACGCAACTTCAAATCAAGTGCGCCCAATGGCTCATCAAGAAGCAACAACGCTGGTCGGTTCACAATTGCACGTGCAAGTGCGATGCGCTGCTGTTGGCCACCCGATAGTTGGGTTGGTTTACGTTGTGCTAAATGTGGGAGTTCAACTAGCTCTAAGACCTTGTTCACATCTGCAGTTACATCTTTAATTCCACGACGACGTAAACCAAATGCAATGTTTTCAAAGATTGTTAAATGAGGAAACAGTGCATAGTTCTGGAAGACGGTGTTAATTGGTCGCTGATACGGACGCTTTGTGGTGATGTCGGTAGCACCCAAATGAATGCTTCCAACGGTTGGCTCTTCAAGACCTGCGATCATGCGAAGTGTTGTTGTCTTGCCGCATCCTGAAGGTCCAAGCAATGCAAAGAATGAGCCTTCAGGAATTGTTAATGAAAGATCATTAACTGCGTTGAAATCACCATACGACTTTGTAATTCGAGTAAGACGCAAATCTCCTCGAGTTGCAGTTGAAACGTCCGCCACTAGTTGCCGGCTGCCTTCTGGAACGCCTCGCCCCATGAAGTTTCTTCAGCAGGTGTCAATGAACGGAAAACAGCTAACTTCTTTGAAGTCGCAGCATCTGGGAAGATGAATGGACTGCTTGCCAACTCTGGGGCAATCTTTTCCATCTCAGCTTGAGCACCCTTTACCGGGCATACGTAGTTAACGTAGGCAGCAACTTCAGCTGCAA
>JAHEEQ010000271.1 GCA_024640585.1 Micrococcales bacterium | reverse complement strand
ATGTCTTCCAATTTTGGGCCCGAAGGATAAGAAGACTTCTTCCCATAGCTTTTCTCGTTGTAGCAGCGACCTCAATAGTCGTTCTGGTGGTGCTGCCTCTTTCTGAGAGAGTTGAGTTTGGAAAACAAGCAATAGCATCAGTCTTTTATTACGAAAACTGGGTACTTGCGCTTGATTCGGTCAATTACCTGAATGCAGATAACGCCCCTACCGCAGTGCAACAGTATTGGTCACTTTCTGTAGAAGAACAGTTTTATATCCTGTGGCCGCTTCTGTTGATTGCAGTGCTTGCAATTACCCGAAGAATTAGGGCTAAACTTTCATCTTCCATTTTTACAACTTTGTTTGTACTCGTTTTCCTTTCACTCTCCTTCTCCATTTTGTTAGGAGTCACAAACAACCCCAGTGGGTATTTCAATACTTTTTCCCGAATTTGGGAATTTGGTTTCGGGGCAATTTGTGCATTTCTTGTGCTGAAGACTTCCGTAATCTCAAAGAACAATTTGCTCAGGGTTTTTCAGTTTTGTGGCTGGATATTGTTAATTGCATCTGTTGCCCTGATCACACCTGAACTTCAATTTCCTGGTTGGATAGCGATTCTGCCTGTAACCGGGACTGCATTGATCTTGCTCGGGGGCTCAGGAGTAAACGAGTCTCAGGCTGGAAAGAACAAACAATTGCTCAAGCCTGCAACCTGGCTCGGTGGAATTTCCTATTCCATGTATCTCTGGCATTGGCCTTTGATCATTCTGTTCCCTTTTGTTTTTGGCCACGATCTCCAAACATTAAACAAAATTCAGATACTCATTGTTGTAGTTGCTATTTCGTGGGCATCGACAAGGTTTGTTGAAAAGCCACTTCAAAAAATACAAATTCTCACCAAAGCAAAACCGCGTAGGACAATTGTTTCTGCGCTACTCGCAGCAATTTTGTGTTTGATGCCTGTTGGCTACTTGTTCATTGACATGAATACACGCGCTGCGCATTCTGCTGAATTAACAAAAGAACTTCAGCTTCAGGATTGTTTTGGTGCTGAATCAAGAATCCCCGGAATTCTTTGTAGTGCTGATGTAACCACTGCCTTAGTGCCTGACCTTGCTTTAGTTCATGATGATCTACCAACAGAAGCTAATGCGTGTAAGTCAGACACCACGGAAGTAACTGTTTGCTCATTTGGCAAGGTGGGTTCGAAAACCAAGGTTGCTTTAGTTGGTGATTCTCACGCAGGACACTGGTTCCCTGCCTTGGAACAAATAGCCCTCAAAAATAATTGGCAACTAGATCTGTATCTTCGTTCAAGTTGCACATTCTCGCTTGTACCGAGAAGTGAAATGTATTCTCAATGCCCCATTTGGTCTCGGGGAGCAATAGAGAAAATAGTTGCTCAGGGGGATTACAAAGTTGCGATCATCACTTCCTTGGCGCCGAACCTTTATAACGATGGCCAGAGCGCTGAAGCCGTTACGCAGGGCTTCGCCAATGTTTGGAAGCCTTTATTGGCAGAAGGTACAAAGATAGTTGTCATAAAAGACACCCCATATTGGCTTGAGGACCCACTTACGTGCATTGGCCAACAACAAAGTGATTTCTCCGTCTGCGATGTTCCTCAAGATGTTGTGTTCCAAACTCCTGATCTTGAGTACTTAGCTGCACAACAGATTGATGGCGTGACCACCGTAGACATGACTCCTTACTTCTGCAGCAATTCGAAGTGTTCAACTGTCATAGGCGGAGTCATTGTGTATAGCGATTTTCACCATATGACTTCGACTTTTTCAAAGTCACTGACGATGCCATTGACAAAAGCATTAGAAGATGCTTTATCTATGAAATTAAAGTGATACTTTTCAAAAGCAGTGAGAAAAATATATTCTCAGTTGATCAATAGTTATGAAAAGTTGAGAGCTTTCGCAAGAATTTCAGCTGCTTCAATAGCGTGACGCTTCGCTGAACCCACCGCTGGTGATGCTGAAGCAGGGCGCGAAACGTTGCGCAGAACACGACCTTCAAGTCGAGGAGAAACCTCGAGAAGCATGAATGGCCATGCACCCTGGTTAGCTGGCTCGTCCTGGTACCAAACCAACTCAGCGTTGGGGTAGGTCGCAAGAACTTCGTTGAGCTGCTTCA
>JAHEEQ010000112.1 GCA_024640585.1 Micrococcales bacterium | reverse complement strand
CCTTTGATCAGCCATGCATTAATGCCGAGTGCTCCACCGGTATAAACGATAATTACAGCCCACACTGTTCCGATACCGATGGACGGGAAGTAATCGGTAATAAATGTCATGATGTAGTAAATAGCGGTCAACGCTAGGAATGAAGGAAATACCTGGATCATCAACAATGTCAGCAATGTTCCACGGCGACCTCGGAAACGAAGGCGGCTAAATGCATAGGCGCCAAAACCACCAATTAAAACGTTCATAGTTGCAGTGAAGAGACCGATAATCATGCTGTTCTTCACCCAGGATGTGTATTCAATTCCGTCTTCATTAAAAAGCGCTTGCATGTTTGACATTGACCAATGGGCAGGAACTAAATCACTCACCAAACTCTCTTGTCCACTGAAGGCTGTTACAACGATAAACCAAATTGGCAATAGAACGAGGATGATGATCGAAATCACCACTGTATGGCGCAAGAACGCAATGCGACGACGTTGTGAGGTTAAACGCTTCTGAGCAGCAATGTACTCAGGTGTCTGTTGCGCTGCGATAAGTGTTGAAACCTTGCTCATGACATGTTCTCCAATGCTTTCGAACGTCTAAACGACCAGAATGACAAACCGCCGACGATGAAGAAAATTATGATTGAAACCGCGGCAGATAGACCGTAGTTATTTCCCTTACCGCTAGCAAAAGCGAGTTTGTATGTATAAGAAATCAAAATATCTGTTGCGCCAGCCGCTGACTTGGAGTTTGGCAACATTGGCCCACCACCGGTCAACAAATAAATCTGGTTGAAGTTGTTGAAGTTGAAGGAGAAAGACCCAACCAATAGCGGACCTGTAGCCACCATCAACAACGGCAAGGTTACATTTCTAAATGCTTGGAAGCGGTTTGCACCATCAACTTGTGCAGCCTCTTTCAGCTCGGCAGGAATTGCCTGGAGCGCACCGGTGGCTACCAAGAACATGTATGGGAAACCTAACCAAGTATTAACAAGCAAAATAGAAATCTTCGCCATGTTTGGATCTGTTAACCAATGCACATCTAAACCAGTGATTGTGTTGATTGTTCCCCACTGATCATTTAGCAAACCTTTCCAAATCAAAATAGAAAGGAAGCCAGGAATCGCGTAAGGAATAATCAGAAGCGAACGATAAATCTTTCGACCACGCATAACTGGTGTGTTGAATAGAAGTGCAACCAAAACTCCAACTGCAAAAGTCAGAAATACTGATGAAAACGCATAGACAACTGTCCACACGAATACACGCGGCATTGCTTCGCTATATCGCTCATTCGTAAAAATATCCGTGAAGTTTTTTGTACCAACTTGAGCCATGTAGCCAGTTGTCATCGAGCGGTACTTACCTGTTTCGCAACTCTTGCCCGACCAAGTTCCATAACCATTGTTCTTAAAAACATTGCCGCAAAGATTGTCTGTAAAAGTATCTTTTTCGGCGTTATAGGTCCATTGACTTGCGCGTTCAAAACCACTGACCGAAGAGTCAACAATGTATTTATGGCCTTGGCCGAGGTCAATCGAGAATGCATCTCCATCGCTAATAATTTTTGAAGCTTCACCCTTTGTAAGTGCTGTGTAGCCAGCTGGAGGCTTTGGTGCGTAAGTTGTTGAATCTAGTTTGAATGGTTTGTCGGCTTTGACTAACTCGTCTTTGGTTCCGAAAAATGATCCTTTGTCTTCAAATGTTTGTGAATCGAATCTTTGAAGCAAATAAACCAGTTCTCCATTGGAGTCGGTTGCCATCTGCATAGTGAAAGAGTCATAATCAGTGTATTGCTCTTGAATTGTGGTAATTGCTTCTTCTTTGCTCAGGTAGTGACCAGTTGAGTAGTTTGTGAATGCAATGTAGATCGAGTAAAAAATTGGTAAGACACCAAAAATTGCCATGGTAACCAAACCCGGCAAGAGATACTTGAGTGGAATTAGACGTTCGGTGAAGTACAGATAATTAACTCCAAGAATTCCGATCGCGGTAATAACCGCTGGAATTACAAGTCCGGCTTGGAACATGAAAAAGGCCCCAAAACCAAGCAAAGCAGATGCAAGGCCAAGTATTAGATACTTAACTAAAAGTGCGCCTGCGCTCTTTTTGGGATTATAAAATTTTTCTTGAGTTTCTTTCTTACTCATCAAAAATCAATTCTCTTAGGTTTATAGTGCAATTCTAAATGGAATGGTGGGCAACCCAAACGAGTTGCCCACCATCTTCTATGTTGGTACTTAATTATCCGATTGAGCTACGGATGTTGTCCGCAGCGTTTGCAAACGCAACCTTCGGATTTGTTGAATCTTCTTCAGCCATTGCTGCGTTCCATGCATCTGCAACGTTGCCCCAAATTGCTGCCATTTCAGGAATGTTAGGCATTGGAACAGCGTCTGGGTATGTCACTAGGAATGCTGCAGTGAATGGGTTAGGTGAAACACCAGCACCCTTGTTAGATGGGTTACATCCGTTGTCCTTGCAGTATGCCTTCTGAACTTTTGCAGTAGCAATGTATGAGATCAAGAAATCTTTAGCAGCGTTCAACTGCGCAGTTGAGTGTTGCTTAGCAAACTTGGTTACGTACAGACCGCGTACACCAGAGAATGGAATTGACTTGATTCCCTTGATGATTGTTGGGAACTTGCAAAGCTTGATGTTCATTGTTGCTGACATATCGCGGATTTGGTTTGACTGCCAAGGACCGGTGATGAAGTAAGCAGCTTTGCTCTTTGAGAAAGCTCCAGTTGCTTCGCCGTTACCAGCACTGTGTTGGAACAAGCCAGAAGCGTTCCAACCCTTGATGATGTTTGACTTAGCTTTTGTGTCAGCTGTCTTGTGAACCAATGTGGTCTTTGAGTATTCGCCATTAGCTTTTTGCTTGAAGAATGCTCCGCCAAGACCTGACATCATTGGGAACCACATGTAAGCATTTGAACCAGCAACCTGAATTGCGGTGTTCAACTTGCCACGATCCAACTTAGGTTGTACGCGGTCAACTGCTTCTTTCAAAGTAGCTGGGCAAGTCTTGCCTGCGATGTCGGTGTTCATTACGAATGCGATTGATTCGTGAAGAAGTGGAACGCCAAGTAGATCGCCGTCATACTTAAACGCATCAAGGTCTTTTGATGGGAATTGTGCTGCAACTGGTGCTGGCAATGAGATTGCCTTCACTGTGCCGTTAGATGACAATTCACCTGTCCAGTCGTGAGCACCTTCGAAAATGTCTGGTGCGTCGTCAACTGCGACGGTTTGCATTTCTGAGCGAACATCGCCAACTTTTACAACAACAACGTTTGCTGCTTTGTAACCGCTTGCGATCTTTTCCATAGTTGCCAATTTTTCATTTGAGTCAACCCAAATGGTTAGCGTTGGCTTTGCTGCAGAAGCTGATGGCACCATGAGTGCCCCTGCCGCAATTGCAGTTGCAATTCCTGCGGCAAGCATCTTTCGTTGAAGACGCATAATTCATTTCCTCCATAGAATAGTGCTCAATATGAGCGGGTGAACTCTTGCCAATTTGGCTCTGCCTGTCAACGCCTAGAACGCTCAAGATCGCCTACTGCAACCAATTTGTTACTCAAGACTTAGTCGACTGCTGACTGAGCGGGGTGAGAGCCAGAATTAAGGTAACGAATGCATAACGGCCCAGACTCTGCCTTACCTGAAACCAATGCTCTTATCTACACTCCGCATTACACCTTCTACTACTTACAGAATAAAGGTAATAATGAAATCTTGGTCAAAATCCTCATCACTGCTTGCTTCAAAGCCAATCGCACTCAGTGCTGTATTTAGTTTGGTCCTCAGCTTGTTTGTGTTCATGGGGATTACCCCTGCTAAAGCAACTACAAATGTTGAAGTAGTTGTGCACGTTCCACTTAGTGCAAGTGAATCTGAAGTTGTGACTATCACTCCAGATGGTGGAACTCAGGTCACAGCCTCAGCTAAATACGCGGATGATTACGGCTCTTTCGCCGTCCTAACAATTCCAGCTGAACCTGCAGATGTTGCAATCACAGCAACTGGTTTACCAAGTACAGGCCTTCACACTCGCACTACAAAAGAGATTTGGCTCGATGGAGCAGGCATTCCACACCCATCAAGATTTCAAGCGCAGGATTGCACACTCGACGTTCACTACCTCGCACTTTCAAATGGTGATGCAACTGGAGCAGATCTAAATTTCAACGAAGATGGTGGGACCAGTGTTGGTCTAATCACTACTTCATCAGTTAGTGGTACTACGGCTACTTTCACATACGAAGGTACTTGCAATGCAAAGAAAGTTGTTTTCTCTGCAAAAATTGGTGGAACCGATAAAACCGAATTTGAGGTAAACCTAAGAACTGCAGGTGAAGTTTGGATCAAAGATTCATGGCCACTAGCGCGCACATCTCAAGAATGGGCAAACGGTTATGCAGTGATTCACTGGTACCGCGCAGCTGGTTATGACAATTACGGCCTACACACATGGTCAATTGATGGAAATGGATATTCAGGAGCAGCTATAGGTTGGGAGTCGCCAATGGCTCCAACCGGCGAAGATGCTTGGGGCAAGTATTGGCGCCTTCCAATATACGAAGCATCAACTTATATGCCGTACATCATTCACAGCGGTAATTCAAAAGATCCTTCAGATTTAGATCAAATGCTTGATTTAGAAAAAACTGGTGGCGAAGTCTGGCTAAAGTCAGGCAGCCGAGATACTGATGGCTTTTCAAAATACACAGTTCCAGTTGTGAGCGATGTTGAAGCAAATCTTTTGCGTCAAAAAGCAATTTGGCTAACACCAACAGTTATTGCTTGGCCAACACCAATTACCGCTTCCGAATACGATGGTCATGCAATTTTGTATTACTCACATGATGCAAATCTCGAAACTGATGACGCTGGTGTGCAAAACGCAGATGATTCAGTTGTTTTGGAATACGCAGCGGGGCTAAGTAAAACTTTGCGTACGCAATTCCCTCATTTGCAGGATTATGTTGCGCTCAAAGTGCCAACTGCAGAAGTTGCAAATGTAAGCACTTGGGTTCGCGGACAAGTTGCTATCGAAGTGTTGAAGGATGACAAATCAGGTCCACTAAAAATCACTGGTGTCCAGCTTGGTGATGTTTTAGATGCTCTTTATCCAGATGCAAATAGCTCCACACTTGGTGTTACTTGGAATGGAAACGTTCCAACTATCAGAGTCTGGGCACCTACTGCACAATCAGTTACTTTGAATCTATACGACGATTCAGATGACCAAAATGCCACTGAAGTCTCAATGTCTCGAAACGATTCGACAGGTGTGTGGTCTGCAACAGGAGATTCGTCTTGGAATCTGAAGCAGTACACATTCCGTGTTGGTGTTTATGCGCCGACCACAGGAAGAGTCGAAAGCAACGAAGTTTCAGATCCATATTCAATTTCTTTGAACCTCAATGGAGAACGAAGCCAAGTTGTAAATCTAGATGACAACACATTGAAACCAACGGGTTGGGATGCAATGGTGAAACCGCAATTTCGGGCGATTGCAGATGCATCCATCTATGAACTGATGATTCGCGATTTTTCAATCATTGATGAAACAGTTCCGGAGGAATACCGTGGTGGATATTTGGCATTCACCCAAACTGATTCAGACGGAATGCAACATCTTGCAGATCTAGCGGATGCAGGATTAACTCACTTGCAAATCGGACCTGCTTTTGACATTGCAACCGTTGATGAAGATAAATCAAATTGGTCCACATTAGATTGGGCAACACTAGAAGGCTATGCAAGTAACAGCACTTCACAGCGAACTGCAGTGAACTTGATTAAAGACAGTGATGGATTTAACTGGGGTTACGACCCACTTCATTACACAGCTCCTGATGGTTCGTTCTCTATTGATCCAGATAGCGATAGTCGAATTCTCGAATTTCGTTCTATGGTCAAAGGATTGAACGACATTGGACTTCGCACATCCATGGATGTGGTTTACAACCACACAAGTGCAGATGGTCAAAGTTCAAATAGCGTTTTGGATCGAGTAGTTCCTGGTTATTACCACCGGTTGAACGCAAGTGGTTCGACTGAAACCAGCACTTGCTGCAAGAACACTGCAACTGAGCGCATGATGATGGCCAAGTTGAACATTGATTCAGTTCTCACTTGGGCAACTGAATACAAAATTGACGGATTCCGTTTTGACTTAATGGGTCACCAACCTAAAGCTGAAATGGAAGCTATTCGCGCAGCCTTGGATGCATTAACAATTGCAAACGATGGCGTTGACGGAAAGAAAATTCTTCTTTACGGCGAAGGTTGGAATTTTGGTGAAGTAGCAAGCAATGCTCACTTCCCTAATGCAACTCAAGCCAACATGGACGGAACCTTGATCGGCACATTTGATGACCGAATTCGAGATTCTGTTCGTGGCGGAAGTCCATTTGATGGAGATCCGCGTAAACAAGGATTTGCTTCTGGATTGTATGGAAACTGGAATGGTTGGAGTGGTAGTACCAATACCAAACTTGCCAAACAGATAAATATGGATGCAATCAAGATTTCATTGACAGGCGCACTTTCCAACTATCGATTGATGACCTACAAGGGAATCAACCAAATTGGGCAAGTGATTTCAAATGGTGGTGCAATTGCTGGCTACACAGACAATCCAGTTGAACAAATTGCTTATGCAGATGCGCACGACAACGAGACCTTGTACGACGCACTTGCTTACAAATTGCCTACAAGCACTTCAATGGCAGATCGCGTTCGTTATCAACTACTCGGCCTTGCAGTTCCAACAATGGGACAAGGCTTGCCGTTCGTGCTTGCAGGAACAGATTTGTTGCGTAGTAAGTCAATGGACAAAAACTCATACAACGCCGGTGACTGGTACAACGCAATTGACTGGACTTTAAGCACCAACGGTTTTGGTCGCGGACTTCCAATCGAAGTCACAAATAGCGGTCAAGCTACATCATTGCTTGGCATGAGTTCACTTGTTCCAACTGCAGATGACATGAACATGGCATCCGACATGTGGCAAGACTTGTTAAAGGTTCGATACTCATCCAAGTTGTTCCGCTTGGGAACTGGTGCTGCGGTTAGCAAGCGAGTTAAGTTCTTAACTGCTGGTCCAAAAGCCCCAATCGGATTAATCGCAATGCGAATAGTGGACTTCGGAAAAGGTATTAAGAATATTGATCCAACCTACAAGTCAATTGTCGTAGTCATTAACGCGTCAAAATCAAGTTTGAGTTACACCGCAACAAATTTGAAGACTGCCAAAATGAGTCTCCACCCAGTTCTAAAGACGGGTGCTGACTCAGTTGTGAAGACTGCAAAATTCTCTAAAGGAAAATTCACAATTCCTGCACTAACCACAGCGGTATTCGTAGAGAAGTAAACAAAATAAAAAGAGGGTGGCAAATGCCACCCTCTTTTTATTTTTACTTGTTTAGAAGTCCATTTCGCCCGGACCGCCAGGAGCCCCAGCGGTCTTAGGCTCTGGCTTATCTGCAATTACGGCCTCTGTCGTTAAGAATAAAGCAGCAATTGAGGCAGCGTTTAGTAATGCGGAACGAGTTACTTTTGCTGGATCGATAATGCCAGCAGCAATAAGGTCAACATATTCCCCATTAGCGGCATTCAAACCAAAGCCTGGCTTTAAGTTGCGAACCTTTTCAACAACTACGCCACCTTCAAGTCCTGCATTAACTGCAATTTGCTTCAAAGGAGCTTCGATTGCAACACGAACAATTGCCGCTCCTGTTGCTTCATCACCTTCAAGATCCAAAGTTGCAAACGCCTTGTCAGCTGCTTGAATCAACGCTACTCCACCACCAGCAACAATGCCTTCTTCAACTGCAGCCTTTGCGTTTCGAACTGCGTCTTCAATGCGGTGTTTGCGTTCTTTCAATTCAACTTCAGTAGCTGCTCCAGCTTTGATCACTGCAACGCCACCGGCAAGTTTTGCCAAACGCTCTTGCAACTTCTCACGGTCGTAATCGCTATCAGACTTTTCGATTTCTGCACGGATTTGATTTACGCGACCTTGGATTTGATCAGCAGCACCAGCGCCAGTAACAATCGTGGTTTCATCTTTAGTAACCACAACTTTTGCAGCTCGACCGAGCAACTCAAGTCCAGTGTTTTCTAGTTTCAATCCAACTTCTTCACTGATTACTTGGCCACCGGTAAGAATTGCAATGTCTTGCAACATTGCCTTACGGCGATCTCCAAAACCTGGAGCCTTCACGGCAACTGCGCGGAAAATACCGCGAATCTTGTTAACAACCAGTGTTGCAAGCGCTTCACCTTCAAGGTCCTCAGCAATAATGAAAAGTGGCTTACCTGATTGCATTACGCGTTCAAGAATTGGCAACAAATCTTTGATTGCAGAAATCTTTTGATTCGCAAGCAAGATGTAAGGGTCGTCAAGTACTGCTTCCATGCGCTCAGAATCAGTTACGAAATACGGACTTATGTAACCTTTATCGAAACGCATACCTTCAGTTAGTTCGAGTTCGATTCCGAAAGTATTGCTTTCTTCAACAGTGATAACGCCTTCTTTGCCAACTTTGTCCATTGCTTCTGCGATTTTTTCACCAATAAGAGTGTCTGCAGCAGAAATAGAAGCAGTAGCTGCGATTTGCTCTTTGCTTTCAACTGGCTTTGCCATTGCAAGAAGTTCGGCACTCAAAGCTTCAACAGCTTTTTCGATGCCCTTCTTTAATGACATTGGGTTTGCCCCAGCTGCAACATTTCGCAAACCTTCGCGAACAAGCGCTTGGGCTAGAACAGTTGCGGTTGTAGTTCCGTCGCCTGCGACATCGTCGGTCTTCTTAGCAACTTCCTTAACTAGCTCGGCACCAATTTTTTCGTACGGATCTTCAAGTTCAATCTCTTTTGCAATCGAAACACCATCATTGGTAATGGTTGGCGCTCCCCACTTCTTTTCAAGAACAACGTTTCGACCTTTTGGCCCGAGTGTGACTTTTACAGCATCAGCCAAAGTGTTCATTCCGCGTTCAAGTGCGCGGCGGGCTTCTTCATCAAAGGCAATAATTTTTGCCATGGGTTTTCGCTCCTAGTGACAGTTATTTACGGCTCAGATTTGCGGTGTTATCACTCGCTTGCTCTGAGTGCTAAGGCTAATTTTTGGCACTCTCACCCCTAGAGTGCAAATCGAAATCCAATTTTGAGAGTAAAACGGGCTAAGAAATGGGTCAGATTGGCGTCCGCGGGGGTGCTTAGTGCCTTCCACCCTGCGAGAATGCGCACCTGTTCTGGGAGGAAAGAAAATGCGTCGATTTGGATTTCTAGCGGCACTGATATTGCTGCTGAATGGACTAGCGGGACCAGCAGTTTTTGCAGATCCCCCTCGAACAATTTACATTCGCCCCGACGCAACATCAGCAGATGAAAATACCGGCAATTCGTGTGTGGATCCAAATTACGCAGGTTCTGTCGGACTCAAATCTGCACTTACAAATGCAATATCAGCTGATGTGATTGTTCTTTGTAACGATTCCCTCTATGAAGATGTGCCAAATAATCGAACCTTTTCATTATCAAACGCAACTCTAAGCGTTCCAGTAACAATTGTTGCAGACATCGAAAACCAATTACGCAGGCCAAAAATATTGACCAACAACTTCAAAATTGAAACGCAACCTCTTGAAGTTACCTCTATTTCTAACATGAACCTTGAAAGTTCAACCGCAACAAATTATGGCGGCGCAATAAATTTAGCTCGCGGCACACTTCATCTTGACCGCATGCTTTTTGCAGACAATTCCAGTAAATACGGTGGGGCTATTGCGCTCACAAGTGGCAATGGTTCGTCCACTCTCGAAGTCGATAGAAGTACATTTGTTCGCAATTCTGCCGAAACAGGTGGCGGTGCAATTTATGCAAGTGCGAATGACCACGCAACAATCACAAATTCAGTTTTTTATCAAAATGAAGTGACTAACGGAAACGGTGCCGTAGCGAGTTCGACTACTGGCCAAATTGATCTGATTTTCAACACTATCGTCAACAATACGGGCAACAATGTTTTGTTTGGAGCTGGAGTAACGCTTCGAAATTCGATTCTTGGACAGCGTTTAATTTCTGATCCACTTTGCGCATCTTCTGTAGAAATTAGCTCTGGCAATTTCATCTCAGATGAATCTTGTGGCGAGTTACCAGATTATGACTCTTCCGTTCAAGACATTTCTGTAAGAATTCCGTTTGGTCAGATTCGTATAGGTCGGATTTATGAACCGATCTCAGATGGCTTGCAATATTTCCGCGTTCTCAGCGAAAGTCCAGTTATTGATTACATCACTTTTGATGAAGAAAACGATCTTGCCACGGCAATTACTAGCTTGAATCAAATTCGGCCTTACTCACCACCAAATGTTGAAGTCAGTCGTGCTGATGTGGGAGCCGTTGAGGTCACATCAAATGTTCTAGATGTTCGCCCTTTCGAAACGGAATTAACATATTCAGGCATGATTATTGCTGAAAAACTTTCAGTCGGCGGCGCAATGATTCCAACATCCCTTGCGAAAATAATGACTCCTGTGCAAACCTACGACGTCACAGGAAAAAGAATTGATCGCGAAGGGAATGCCACCCTCACTACACAAGAGCGTCATGACATCACAGTCGGAATGCAAATAGCAGTGACTGGAGTTGGTTCCACATTTAATGGCTTGCACCGAGTGACAGCTGTTTCAAGTCGCACATTTTCCTTCGACACAACAAGTGCCGAAATGGCGCAAACTGTCGTTAGTCCTTGGGGCCAAGCTGTTCACAAGGTTAAAGCAAGAATTACTTACACCTCACTAACTCCGGAAATTTGCACATTGGCATCTGCGAAGAACCCAGCGATTATTCCCCAAGCTGATTCAGGTGTCTGCGAAATTGAAATTTATTCACC
The DNA here is from genome assembly GCA_024640585.1 of Micrococcales bacterium. The sequence goes on along the minus strand of JAHEEQ010000112.1, from coordinate 57 downwards.
AGCAGCTAATGGATACGAAGAAGTTTATGAATTTGTAAGTTTGCAAATGCTTATTCA
>JAHEEQ010000314.1 GCA_024640585.1 Micrococcales bacterium | reverse complement strand
ATCAACGCTATCAGCAATAGTCTTAGATGCCTTGGAGATTTCCTCCACTGCGGACTTAACACTGTCAGACATCCCATTCACCATTGTTGATGCTCTGTCGGACATTTCTTTTTCACGTGCTCTATTGCCTTCAAAAACTTCATTTTGAGCACCAGTCATTGCTGAACTAATTTTGAGCATTTCATCCTGCATTGCAGCCATAGTCTCTAGCAACTTCGCTTGCGTTAGAGATTGACCATCTGCCATGATCTTCTTGAGCTCTTCAACAAAAGCTGAGGACTGTGCGTTTAGCTGATCTTGTCTTGAAGCCATTCTTTCGATTGCATCAAGCATTCGCTGCGACATTTCATCAGCCGTCTTTTGACCCGAGTCTTGTAATGCCCCAATCAAGTTTTGTATGCCATCAACAGCTTGCTTAATGCTTGAGGCTGCCTCTTGGTTTAACTTGTTGATTTCAGCTATTTGTCCACCAAACAAGTCATTAAGTTTTTGACTAAAGCTAGTCATTACTTCTTGGAGCATTTTCGATGCGGCACTACTTTGCTCTCCGCTTGCCGCAGCTACCACCGCAGCGACTTTGTCCAAAGGATCCTTCAACCCCTCATTGATACTCTTGCTTACCGCTGCTCCGATTTCTTGACCTTGAGCCTGCATGTTTGCATGTAGCTGATTTGAATTGCTTGTAGCTGCTGCAATCTGTGCATCCGTCAACTCTCTTAGCAAATCGCCTAACTCTTTAACTAATGCATCTTTCAAAATCTTTGTTTGCGCAGCGGATTCTTCTGAAGCTTTTACCAATCTTGCTAGGTAGTCTTCACTTGCACCTGCGTCGTACAAAGCATCAATTGCTTGCACAAGCTCATGCACTAGAGCTGTGAGCTGTTTCACAAACAGTTTTTCAACAAAGGTGACTACCATGGCTGCAACAATTGCCGTCGCTGATACAACGAATGCACCTCGTACTGCATCCATTAAATCTCTCAAGCCTCTTTGGATGTCTTGTGGATCGCCTAATTGGATAGAAGCGAAACTTTGTAAGCCGAAGATCAGCCCCACAAATGTTCCGATGATTCCAAGTCCGGTCAAGATACCGGGCAAATGTTTGAAAAATTCACTATTAATTCTTCCCTCAAATACCGACTCAGAATTGAAGTACGCATCTGAAGTGACTGTAGAGAACACCCCAGCTATTTTTATTTCAGCATCAATAATTTCGTGCTGCAAGTGAAGTGTCTTTGCATACTCTCGCCAAATCGCTTTTAGCTCTTTATCTTCATTGAACAGAGCAAGTACTTCGGTCGGACTTGTATTGGACTTCGTCTCTTCTATCTTTCTTGTGATTTCTTTCAGTTTTTTGCTAATGCGCAAACTTGGCAATGCAAAAAACACCACGAAAGATATGCTCAGCAGAGCCACCATCGAGACAACTATCAGTTCTTTCATTTATGTTCTTTTCTTTTGTTTTTGCGAATAATCAGCGTCTACTTCCTAACTCAAGAAATTAGCAGCTGTGTTGATTGCTAACTGAACGCTTTATTGCTCGACTGAGTTATCTGCACTCATTTACATCCTTGCATTACGCCTGTTGTCCAGAGGGTTTCGGTAAATTTTGACTTCTACAGTGCTGATCAACATCTTAGTTCAAGCCCCAAACTGGTTAGTTCTGGTTGTAGTCAAAGTTTCTTAAATTTCGTTTTTTCGAACAATATTTGCGTCGATCCATAGAAACACTTGATGCGTAACAAGTGGACATCCAACAGAAGCCCCCACATCCAAGCGAGAAGAGTCCCAATTTTGGCTGAGAGTAGCGTTCTAGCTTCTTTAGCTCTGAGTGCGTCTGAGGAGCTTTGACTCTGAAACAGAGCGTACTAGCAATCTTGTCCTAAGTCTTTAGACGTGCTAATCTTGAATATTTTGCCTATTTTTTAAGCAAAACTTCAAACAAATAGTGTATCTTTGAGTGTATCTTTTGAGGTGCAGAAAAGAAAAAACCCTAAGTGAATCAATCACTTAGGGTCAATCTTTGGCGGAGTGGACGGGACTCGAACCCGCGACCCCCGGCGTGACAGGCCGGTATTCTAACCAACTGAACTACCACTCCTGATAGCTGTAACTTTTGCTCAGTTGCTTGCACAACCAAAGCCA
>JAHEEQ010000313.1 GCA_024640585.1 Micrococcales bacterium | reverse complement strand
ACCAATCCAGCAAGTTGCACCAAAATCACCTTCTAACACTTCGATATACATGATCGCCGCATCATGCCCATTGATTGATGCAATTAGAAAATCATTCTTGATGAATTTTTCGCGCCAAGTTAGTTCATTTTCAATGCTTTCCTTTTCAAAGGTGCCACCAAATGCTTCTGGATTTGCCTGTAAAGACCGTAGTCGAATATCGCGCACTCGCATCCACTGATCAGGTCCCATGATTTCCACTTGAACAAGTTGAGACATGGGGAAATCATGCCATCTGAGTAATAAGTTGTCAGAAAGATTAGAATAAAGAAATGTTGATCTCTTGGTCACAAGCGGCGATTAAGGCGCGTTCTCTAGTTCTGACCATATGGATTGCACTGACTGCATTTGGACTTTTTGGTGCATCTGAACTAAATCAACACCTGACAACTTCACTGGTCGTTCCTGGAAGTTCATCTGCAGCGGCCAATGAAATCTTGAATCAAGCGTTCAAGGAAAATACTGAAGGCACTTTTACAGTTATGTACAAGTACAAGCAGGCATCAACAACTGAAATTGATGGCTTCAAAGGAGCGCTAAGAGAAGCAATTACGGTAATTCCGGGTTCTGAGATTACTCAGGAAAAAGCATTTGCAGGAACACTGTATGCAAATATCGGAACACCTTTTGATTTGAAGGGTGCTTCTGCGTACACAGATAAACTTCGATTGTCATTGAAAGTGCATGGATTAGTCGGCTCGCTTGTTAGCGGTCCCCCAGCAATCGAAAACGATGTAGTACCAATTCTTTCAAGTGACTTACACCGTGGTCAGATTATTGCTGTTGTTCTAGCAGCTCTACTACTCGTAGCAACATTGGGCTTTACCTGGGCGGTTTTAATTCCTCTCATATTTGCTCTGGTTACGATCTCTACAACTTTGGGAATTATTTACTTATTGGCTCAACATTTCTTAATGGTTTTGTATGTCCCCAGCATCATTGAATTAATTGGCTTGGGCCTTGCGATTGATTACTCGCTACTTATGGTGAGTCGATACCGCCGCGAAGTTGTAAGCAGTTCAGATCCTTTAGCTCAAACCATGGAAACAGCCGGCAAAACAGCTGTGATTTCAGGTGCAACAGTTGCTTTAGGGCTATCGACCTTGTTACTTGTGCCTGTCCCATTTGTACGATCACTTGGGCTTGCATGCTTAGTACTTCCACTTGTTTCAATCGCCGCTGCAACAACACTGCAACCAATTTTATTGACAGTACTAGGAAAACCAGGAGAGGTTAAATTCAAAGGTTTGCTAAACATCTCATTTGATCGTTTAACTGATTTTGCCATCAAACGTCCAAAAAGTATTTTTGCCACGTCGCTAACTCTCGTTGCAGTGTTAATGACCGCTCTAATGTGGTTTCAGGTAACGCCAAGTTCTTTGAGCGCGATTCCAAACCACTTGGAGTCTGCTCAAGCTCTCAATACCGTTACTTCAAAGGTCGGCGTTGGCGTTATTACGCCCTCTGAAATAGTCATTGACCTTGGACCGCAAGCTAAGTCTCAAGATTTAAAGGATGTTCGATTTGAGTTTGTTAAAAGAATTGCCGCAGACAAAGAGGTTTTCACTGTAGCTAATGGCGAAAAATGGCCTTATGTAGATTCAACTGGACGATACTTGCGTATCTATGTCTTTGGAAACCATGATCTTGGCTCTGTACAAACTCGAGAGTTAGTTGCTGACCTTCGAAATACCTATATTCCTGAAGCGGGCTTTCCTGATAGGACAAAGTTCTACTTAGGAGGAGCGCCGGCTCAGGGAATTGATCTGTTGGATGCGATTTCATCTTCACTTCCTTTAATTATCACGCTAATCATGTTGATTACTTTCTTGATTCTCCTTCGAACATTTCGTTCAGTAGTCCTAGCTATCAAGGCAATACTTCTCGACTTAATTTCAATTGCTTCCTCTTTTGCCGTCCTTGTTGTGGTCTTCAAATTTGGTATCGGTACCTATCAATTGGAACAACTAGAGGCTTGGGTCCTTGTTCTGCTATTCGCTGTGCTATTTGGGCTTTCTATGGATTATGAAATCTTTATTGTTTCTCGCATGCGTGAAGCATGGGATCGGGGCGCTAACAATGAAGAATCAATTCGTGAAGGTATGCG
>JAHEEQ010000093.1 GCA_024640585.1 Micrococcales bacterium | reverse complement strand
TATTCAACATCGCTTCCCGAATTTTCAATCTGAAAAATTTCGCCATTTTCTACATAACACAAGGTCAAATCAAGCGTACCTCCACCCCAGTCCACCACTAAGACATATCTTTGATTTAGTCGCCTAACCTCACTTTCCATCTCAGGATGATTGCGGAAATATCCATATAGAGCTGCAAACGGTTCGTGGATGTACTGGACTACCTCAAGTCCAGCCCGATCAAATGCATCTCGCAACTTCTTGCGCTTTCGACCGTCCATTGAAATTGGAATTGTTGCAACAACCTGCTTAACGTCCATGTTAATCTCGGAAGCTCTTGCATTTGCCTTATTCTTTGCGTATTCAATGACCGATTTAGCAATATCAATTGGATCGCGATCGATTCCACCTATTGATACGCTAGCTTTTCCAAGCATCGACTTCGGAGACCGCACAGTATTTTCAAATACTCCAAGTCCAGCTCCATCCAGATTTGCTTTAGCTTCAGCACCAATAACTTCCTTGTCACCTATAAAGGTAACAACAGATGGAATTGGTTTGTTTATGTCATCTCCAAACGTAATGACCGTTTGATTTCCATCTCGATTTTTTGCCTGAGCATAAGCGACGAATGTATTTGTTGTTCCAAAGTCAAACCCAAAAATCATTTATCTACTCCTCCCGTAATTTAAGTTTTGCGATAAATTCTGACAATTTCTTTAAGTTATTATCAATAAAGTCTTCCGCATATTCATTCTTTCCTTTCTTGGATGCATGCAGAGCGCTATTCAAATCCCTTTCTAAATTTTCCAACCATATTCTGGTTTCACCAAGAATTGTTATTGAATCCATTTTTTGCGACAGCAATCTATCGAGAAGGATGGTTTCCTCGGCTTTATGCGTAGCTATCAATCCATTAATTTCTTGAAGTTTGAGTTCTAACTCTTCCGAAAGTGTCGAAATAGAATTATCTGCTTTTCGGATTTTACTTTCTTGAAGTTCTAATGCAACCTTCAATTCAGCATTTTCTCGATTTAAACGTACATTAATTAGGTTTTGTCTTTCTAGATCGACGTGGAAACTCCTATATACCGCACCAAGCGCTCTTACGTCTTTCGACAAAATAAGTTCTTCTGGAGAAATATCCGATTTACCCCAGAGAAAATCTCCAGTTTTATCGACAACTTCCCGTAGAGTCCAAACACCTCTATAGGAATTGAGCAACAGGATTGATATTAAAATATTTTTTTTCAAATTTTTCTTGAAGCCAGTTGTCATCTCAGATAGTTGTTTATATTCCAAATCCTGAAAAGAGAGAGCTTTTAATGCAGTTTCAAGCATTGAACTTTCTAACGAGGTTAAGCTTGTTATTTCTACGTATTTGAATAACGGGTGAAATAAGATTAAGTCTTCAGCCAATGTAGAAACTTGATTCTTAGCAGGAGTTACGCTTCCAGATAATGTAATATCCTTTAAGAGAGCCACAGGGAAAGCCAAAGATTTGTCAGTCTTCCACATTTCTTTAAACATCGGATGATCAATTGTAAAACCGATATCAGTTATTTCTTTTTCCTTTATAAATTTCGCAACAGATAACTTAGAATGCTGTTTTGGATTTTGTATCAAGTATTCAAGGAATTTGGGCAAGTCGTCAAAACTTGATTCAGTCGTTTTCTTGGGTTTGGTTTTAGCTGTAGACGTAACTTGCTTGATATTTATTTGTTCAATAACTAGCGGGTCTTCTTTCGAATTGTCTACTTCGATTTTCACTTCACTAATTGGAAGGACTTCTCTATCTGTCGCCACTCTGAATACTTTCTCTAGTTTGTTTTGCCCATTCGTAAAATTGAGTGCTTTGCTCAAGTGATTTTAGATGCTTAGCCGCTGACTCTACATTTAAGTTGTTTAGGTGGTACGAATAAGCTACAAGATGCAATTTCAATTTATCTCTACTTGTGCATTTTGGATCATCAAGAAGGTGTCCGATTCTAAGAATTTCTTCTTGTGAAGTACCGTCTATAAGTATGCAACAAAGTTGAAGCTTCTCAGCTGTAAATGAATCTAGAAACTTTTCCTCGAGGGGATGCGGTGAAGGGATCGAAGGTGCTGGCGATCCGCCATTAAGTATGCTCTGAAATCTGAGTGCAAGGGCAGAATACCTTGGGCTTAATGTTAAATTACTCGCTGCGTCGAAAAGGTTGAATTCAAGATAAATGATAGCGGAAAACACTTCCGCAAGTTCACTCCTATTTGCGCTCCCACCGATGTAATTCTTAAGTCTTTCTAACGCTTTGTTGTATCGACGATCAGGATCCAGTTCTAATTGATGTGCTCCAGGATCTGCGCGATTCTCACGTTCGAATACACCTCGAAGGTATTCGCATATTCCTGAGACGTAAGTCTGTGCGGTCGTTAAAGATTCTGCACGTTCACGAAAATTGTCAATTGACGATTTACTTAGCGCCCAGTCATCATCAGGGAAAGTGTTTTGCAAAATACCATCTACTTGTTTGAGTTCAGAACTCAATGGAACTAGAAATTCCAAATCAAATTTATTCTGAATATTCTTGTTTGCAAGCTTAACTTCAAATCTTCCTTCGAATTGTCGTGTGAAAAACTCTTTTAGCTCTGATTCTTGAACTAGTTTTCCATTAAGGTAAATTGTTTCGAAATTTTCAAATCGCCATGAATCCACTGAAGGTGTTTCGAGGATTTGGAATGGCAACTCATGTCGTTCAACATTTTGGAAGAATAGTCTGGGGCGAAGCTCAATGTGCCCTTGATTTATATGCAAAACCAATGCATCCATATTATCGAAAGTTGCTCCACAGTGATCACATTTGAAGGTGGTCACATGCTGTTCTGGATTCGTATCTCCAAATCCTCCGTCACGGGGCAGGTCTCTAAAAACGAAGCCCCTCGGATTATCTGTCATTTTCCCTCCCCCAGTTCATAAGCCTAGGCTATTTGCGAATCCTGACTTTTTGAAAGACAGTAAGACCAACCAACGTCCCAATGAACCCCCAGGCAAAGGCCCAAAGAGAGATCTGCCAGAGATTGATGCCGACCTCGAGGAATCTGCCGGCTCCGAAAGCACCGGAGGCTTGGGCACTGAGGATGAATGCAAAGAATGCAGAGACGAAACCTGCATAGATTGCTATTGAAACGGCAACTGAGTTGGGCACAGTTTTATAACCGAATTGTTTGCGACCAAAAGTGGACGCGACTAGGAATGAACTAAGTACTGGCAACACAATCAGGATGCGAGTGAGCCATGGAAGTGAATGCGGAATAACTGTAAACATCGGAAGTGTCGGAAGTGCGCCGACTGCTTGGGTAATTAATGTGACAGCGCTTCCTCCACCGATAACCACTCCTGGGCCGGTGAGAATTGCGAAATACCAAATGATGATGTTTGGAACGTAAAGGACTAATGACAAAATCAAGATGATGGTGGAGAAAGTGTCTGTTGCGACGAGCGAAACAATGTCGTACATATCATTCAGCGCAAACACAAAAATTACTGCGGCAAAGATGAATGCAAAAATAAGTTGCAGAAACAATGCGCGAGTTGCAAATGCAAAACCAAGGCGAAATGCACTTGGGGTTGAGTGCCAAAGGTCAATTACTAAAGCGTGTGGAGATTGCGGTTTGACGTTGAAGTTAGTGCGCTCCCCCGCGTTTTTGTAATTACGTTTTTCTGCCGGACCGATTTCGCCAGGCGAACGCAAGATTCCCCAAAGGCTTCCAACCAGCGCCCAAAGACCTGCGTGAATTAAGACTCGACTTGCATTGAAATCCGCGACTGGAGATGCAATTGCTGACACGGCTAAAGCAAGAGTTGCATAACTAACCATGAAGCTGGCGATTAGTACGAGAACTCCTGCTAGATTGGTAATAAGTGTGGATCGAACTGCCCATTGAGTAGATCTTTTGATCAACCAAATCAATAGGCCCGTAATGACGAGTGGCGGAATCGAGAAAGAAAGTCCGCCTGCAACAACAGGAATTGAGTGGGCAAGCAGAACTAATGCAAATGAGGTGTAAATCGAGTTCGCATAATCGGTAGTTGAGTCTGCGGTTGTGATCCAAACGAGTGATGAAACAACTACTGATGCAAAGATTGTGATTACCCAAGCCCAAGAGGTTGCGATTAATGCAGCAAGTGGAATCGGCCAAGCAATTTGCGATGCTGGCAATTCCACCGCACGAGCTGCATCCTTCAGCTTTGCGGCATTCTTGGCTTTGAATAGTTTCACAAAACTATTTTTACTTGAGGTTCTGCATCACTTCGCGCATTAGGCGTGCAGTTTCGGAAGGAGTTTTTCCAACCTTGACTCCAACAGCCTCTAATGCTTCTTTCTTCGCCTGCGCGGTGCCTGAAGAACCAGAAACAATTGCACCTGCGTGACCCATGGTCTTGCCCTCTGGAGCCATGAAGCCTGCAACATAGCCGACAACCGGTTTTGTGATGTGTTGTTTGATGTAAGCAGCCGCGCGTTCTTCAGCGTCACCACCGATTTCACCAATCATCACAATCGCATCAGTTTCTGGGTCATCTTGGAAAGCTTGCAAGCAATCGATGTGTGTTGTCCCAATGATTGGATCGCCACCGATACCAACAGCTGTTGAGAAACCGATGTCTGAAAGTTCAGCCATCATTTGGTAAGTCAATGTTCCTGACTTCGAAACAAGTCCGATGCGACCTTTTTTGGTGATGTCGCCAGGAACAATTCCAACGCTAGATTCATCTGGGCTGATTAGCCCCGGGCAGTTTGGACCAATGATGCGAGTCTTACCTTTATTTTGAGAGTACTGGAAGAAGTAGGCCGTGTCGTGGACTGGAACACCCTCAGTGATAACGACGCAAAGTGGAATTTCTGCATCTATAGCTTCGACAACTGCACCTTTTGTGAATTTTGGTGGTACGAAAACGATTGTGACGTTGGCGCCGGTTGCATCTATAGCTTCTTTGACTGAGTTGAAAACGGGAATGCCATCAACATTTTGCCCGCCCTTGCCTGGAGTTACACCACCAACAATGTTTGTGCCGTCACCGACCATAAGTTTGGTGTGCTTTGCACCTACTGAACCAGTCATACCTTGCACAATTACGCGACTGTCTTTATTGATGAAAATAGTCATTATGCATTCGCCCGCTCTGCGGCAAGATCTGCCGCTTCGTCCATAGTTTCAACAAGTTCGATAACTGGAATGCCACATTCCTTGAGAATTTTGCGTCCTGCAGCAGCATTGTTTCCATCAAGGCGGCAGACAATTTGTTTGTTCAATTTCTTACCGTCTTTTTCAAGGATGCCAACGGCGTCGATGATTCCGTTTGCCACCAAATCGCAGGCTGTGATGCCACCGAATACGTTTACAAATACAGATTTAACACCTGGGTCATTGAGGATGATGTCCAAACCGTTTGCCATGACCTGGGCGTTTGCACCGCCACCGATGTCGAGGAAGTTTGCAGCCGTCATGTTGCCATGCTTTTCGCCAGCGTATGCAACGACATCAAGCGTTGACATAACAAGCCCTGCGCCGTTTCCGATAATGCCAACTTCTCCATCGAGTTTTACGTAGTTGAGATCGTTTTCTTTTGCGCGCAATTCGATTGGATCGACATTTGCGGTGTCAGCGAATTCTTCGTGGTCCGGATGGCGGTAGCTTGCGTTTTCGTCCAAAGTCATTTTGCCATCAAGGGCTACAACTTGGCCATCGCTAAGTTTTGCGAGCGGATTGACTTCTACCAAGGTTGCATCTTCTTTGATTAATGCATCCCAAAGACCAATCAAAATCTTTTCAATCTGAGGCGCTACTTCGCTTGGGAATTTCGCGGCGGTAACAATTTCTTTTGCTTTTGCAGGCGTGCAACCTTCAATCGCATCAACTGCAACTTTTGCAAGAGCTTCAGGCTTTGTGTGTGCGACTTCTTCGATGTCCATGCCGCCTTCCACACTTGCCATTGCAAGATAGGTGCGGTTTGCGCGGTCTAAAAGAAATGAAACGTAATATTCCTCAGCGATTGCTGATGCTTCCGTTACTAAAACCTTTTTAACAATGTGACCTTTGATGTCGAGACCCAAGATGCCTTTAGCTTTTTCAAGCGCATCGTCGTGGCCCTCGGCAACTTTGACGCCACCAGCTTTACCGCGACCACCCATTTTGACCTGAGCTTTGATGACGACTTTGCCGCCTATTTCGGTTGCAGCTTTTGCAGCCGCTTCAGCAGTGTTGACAACTTGTCCGCCAATAACTGGCACGCCATGACGGCCAAAAAGGTCTTTGGCTTCGTATTCGTATAAATCCACGAAATCTCCTCAATTGCAAGGAGGCAAACCTACCCGCCGCAGTTGGGCGCGAGTTCTCGGACTTAAGTTAGCAAAGAGTTAAAGGTTTAGTACCAAGCGTGGCGCAGGAAGTGTTTCCACGCGTGCTTTGGTGTGCCGTAGCGGACTTTGATGTACTTCGCACCGAGTTGAACCTGCACTTCTGGGCTCTTGCGGAACTGCTTGATGCTGTAACCGTTGGCCAAGATGGCTTTTTTGTTCAACTGCGGAATTCCCAAGTAGTAGTTGCGGTAGCCAGTTGAACGGAACTTCCAAGCAGATTCTTTGCCCCATAGTTTTGCAAGGTAGCCGAATTGCTTCTTGCTCCAGCCATAACGCTCTTTAATGTGGAGTTTTGCGTACCACTTTGCGTATGCAGGGGTTTTGTGGAAGCTCTTGCTTTGCTTTGGTGCCAGATTGCGAGCTGTTGCAATCGCCTTCTTGGTCAAAGTCTTGAAAACTTTCATGTCCGGAGCACCCATGTTCATCAGAACTTCGACTGGAGTTCCGGTTTGGGTTTCGTCGGTTGGTTCTTCAGTTGATTCATCAACCGGGGTATTTGGATCATCGACTACAACGGTTGGATCAGTAGTGACATCTTCTGCGAACGCTGGAGTCAGGGTCGTTGAAAGAAATGCCGCTAGTAGAACTGAGACAGTCGCCATCGAAAGGGCTCGAATTGGGTTACGAGTCATGGGGTTACCGTGCCGTTATAAACCTGTGGAGCGCAACTCTATGACCCCGAGGTTTTCCACAATTTACGGCTTCTAACCCTTAACTTTTCCGACTTTTCGGACATTTAGGGGTGTCGAGGGTCACAAAGAAATGTCTTCGAGCATGTCGGTTACTAGAGCGGCAATCGGAGATCTTTCACTTCTGGTCAAAGTTACATGTGCAAAGAGCGGGTGACCTTTGAGCTTTTCAACTACCGCGACCACACCGTCATGCCTGCCAACCCGCAGGTTGTCGCGTTGCGCGACGTCGTGGGTTAGGACAACTCGACTGTCTTTTCCGATTCGAGACAAAACAGTTAGTAAGACATTTCGTTCTAAGGATTGGGCTTCATCAACAATTACAAACGCGTCATGCAAACTGCGTCCGCGGATGTGTGTCAGCGGTAGGACCTCAAGCATCCCCCGTTCGAGAATCTCGTCGACTACTTCAGACGATGCGACAGCACCCAAGGTGTCATAAACCGCTTGACCCCATGGCCCCATTTTTTCGGCTTCAGTTCCAGGTAGGTAGCCAAGTTCTTGACCGCCAACCGCATAGAGCGGACGAAACACAATAACTTTGCGGTGGCTTTGCCTTTCCATGACCGCTTCAAGTCCTGCGCAAAGTGCGAGGGCACTCTTTCCGGTTCCCGCTTTTCCGCCAAGTGAAACAATTCCAATGTCTTCATCAAGAAGTAAGTCCAAAGCGATGCGTTGCTCTGCACTTCGGCCATGGATTCCAAACGCTTCCCGATCTCCTCGAACCAAACGAATTTCCTTTGAAGGTAAAACTCGCGCCAAGGCACTTCCCCGCGAACTTTGCAAAATCAATCCCGTATGGACAGGAAGGTCTTTTGCGTCATCCAAATAAAAAGCAGCACCTTCGTAGAGTTTTGAAATCACCTCATCGCCAACATGCAATTCAGTAGTGCCAGTCCAACCACTATTAACCGCGAGTTCTGCTCGATATTCCTCAGCGTCCAAGCCAGCACTAGAAGCTTTCACGCGCATCGGCAAGTCTTTGGTTACTACAACTACATCATTGCCTTCGTTGGAAAGATTTTTCGCAACAGCCAGAATCCTGGTGTCGTTGTCATTGAGCCTAAGACCAGCAGGGAGGGAGTTGTCGTCTGTGTGATTTAGTTCAACATGGATTGTTCCACCAGCATCACCAACCGGAATTGGCTCATCAAGCCTGCCGTATTTAATTCGAAAATCATCGAGTAGCCGCAAAGCAGATCGCGCGAAAAAACCAAGTTCTGGATGACTTCGTTTCGATTCGAGTTCTGCTAAGACCACCACTGGCAACACAACTGAATGTTCAGCGAATCTCAACATCGCATTTGGATCAGACAGAAGAACTGAAGTATCGAGAACAAAAGTCTTTCGAGCCACATCCACCGGTTTTTGCTTCGCTTTCGGACTTGATTTAGCAGATTGCTTTTTAGTCGCAGGGGAAGTTTTCTTGGTGGTTGGTGGCACTAATGACTCCTAACACGCGCTCGGGTGTGTACACATAGACACTATTGCCGGCAAAGCGATACGAGCATGAGCCACGCCGAAATGAATTATGAACTGAAATGAAACTGTGCAGTTAAGAATTAACTTCCGTATCTGCGTTGGCGGATTCCAAAATCGCGGATTGCGCGCAGGAAATCAATCCGGCGAAAATCTGGCCAATATGCTTCACAAAACCAGAATTCAGAATGCGCGGTTTGCCAAAGTAGGAAACCAGAAAGCCGCTGCTCACCTGAAGTCCTAATCACTAAGTCGGGATCTGGTTGACCTTTGGTATACAAATGGTTTTCGATTGCTTCAGCATTGATCATCGCTGCAATTACTTCTGGCGAATTACCTTTCGCCGCTTCTTCTCGTATATAAGAACTGACCGCATCGACCACTTCTTGTCGGCCGCCATATCCAACTGCCAAATTAACTTGCATAGTTTTGTTTGCAGCGGTTGCGACTTCAGCATTTTTCAATGTGGTTTGAACTTTCTCTGGCAAACTATCGAGAGCACCAACCGCCTGCAATTTCCAGCGTTTATCTTTTGCCAAATCAGTTGCGGTTTGTTCGATTATTCCCAGAAGCGGAATCAGCTCTGATTCAGATCTGCGCAAATTGTCGGTGGACAAAAGCCAAAGCGTCACGACCTCAACATCTTGCTCTGCACACCATTCAAGGAATTGCGAAATTTTGCTAGCCCCAACACGGTGCCCGCGAGAAGTAGGTCCGCCTTGGCTAGCGGCCCACCTGCGATTGCCATCGAGAATCACCCCGATATGCCTTGGGGTTGGAAACTTGTGCAACCTGCGAGCAAGGCGCTTTTCATATAAGGATTCGAGTGGTGCGCGAATTGCAGCCTTGATTTGGTTTAACACAGTGGCAGACTACAACGATGAGCCATGCAATTGAGAGAGATGAATTTCTCGACAACCATCAAAAGATTGATATTGAAATCGGGGTCAATTCAGTTCTTGCAACTTGTGATCCTCATTCAAACTCAGCAGGTTCACTTGCACGAGTTGCAGTTTTGATTAAAGACAACATTGAAGCAGTCGGACTGCCAGCTAGTGCTGGAAGTTTGGCACTAATCGAATCGCCTGCAAAACGCGATGCAGAATTAGTTTCAAAACTTCGAAACTCTGGTGCGGATATTGTTGGTTCGACAAATTTGTCGGAATGGGCAAACCTGCGTTCGACAAAATCAATCAGCGGATGGTCGGCAGTCGGTGGGCTAACCAATAACCCATGGAAACTTGGTCATAGCGTTGGCGGATCTAGTTCAGGATCAGGCGCTGCAGTTGGTGCGGGAATCGTCACAATTGCAATAGGTACTGAAACCGATGGTTCGATTGTTTGCCCAGCTTCATTAAACGGAGTGGTTGGACTAAAACCGACTGTCGGTTCGGTTTCAACTCATGGAGTTATTCCAATTAGTTCAACCCAAGATACCCCAGGACCGATTGCAGCAAATGTTGAATGGGCTGCAAAAGGTTTTGACGCAATTAGCGGACAAAGCACATTCGCAAAACTAGTTAACGCGCAAACAATTGCAGCAAAATTAAGAATTGGTGTGGCAGAAAATTGGCTAACAGGGGATGACGCAACCGATGCGGTTTTCGAACGTGCAATTGGCATCGCAAACAAATTGGTCGCCAAAGTAACAACTTCAAACATCCCATCTATCTCAGAGCAAGCAAGCGAAGATGAATATGCGATATTGCTAAACGAAATTAAAGATGAAATGGCTCTGTATCTGCAAGGCAGACCTGGAAACCACGAAGTTCGCACTTTGGAAGATGTCGTAAATTTCAATTTAGAAAATGCGGCAAGTGAATTACAGTTCTTTGGCCAAGAGCATTTTGATTTAGCGATTTCATCGCCAGGTAAGAAGAGCGATCAATATCAAACTGCGAAAATCAGAGGCCAAGATTGGGCAAGACGGGTTTGTTTTCAGACTGCACTTGAACATCATGATTTATTTATCGCACCTACATACGGTCCAGCCTGGGAGAATAATTTGGGAGATCCGGACGACATCGCTGGTGGCAAAGTTACTTCGCCTGCGGCTGTTGCTGGCTATCCCCTTCTTTGCATTCCAATGGGACTCGTAAATGGATTACCAGTTGGACTAACAATTGCAGGTCCTGCAAATAGCGAAAGCACAATGCTCGCACTTGGACTTTTGCTAGAACAAAATCTGGGATGCAAGCCAGACGATGGCTTCAAGCCGGGTTTTTATAAAGCTGACTAATCCTTTAGCCCGAATCGAGCATGTATAAACCGCAAAGGTTTAGGTGCCCACCAGTTCCAACGTCCGGCAATTCGCATAAGGGCTGGCACTAACAAACCACGAACCACAGTTGCATCAAGCAAGATTGCTAACGCGATTCCAAATCCAAGTAATTTCATGTTTGTGACTGAAGCTGTTACGAAAGCTGCAAACACAACAGCTAGCAAAACTGCGGCTGCCGTAATAATGCGACCCGAACGCTGAAGACCAA
>JAHEEQ010000309.1:1527-2162 GCA_024640585.1 Micrococcales bacterium | reverse complement strand
CATGGCTTAGACATGCGATCAAAAATAATTTTATTGAGAGTTTAAATTCAATTGGACATGCACCGCTAACTGGCGCAATTCCAGCATCAATGCTGGTCTTAGGCGCAGCTTGGGCGCAAGGTGGCCTACTTGGAATTGCAAACCGCGAAAACGCAACCACTTTAAGTTATTGGCTAAGCGTGGTTGGAAGCATTCTTACAGTTGCATTCGGCACAACCTTCTTTAGTCGAATCGCGTTATCTATATCTACTGAGATTTCAGAATTAAATGGAACTGTTTTCATCCCAGCTGTTGCGCTCGTGCTTGCACCTGGCGCCTTCGCGCGAATCGCAGTTTTAGGAAATGACTCTTCTGCAATTTGGGTTGTTTGGTCTGCTGCCTCACTTGGTGCAGGTTTGTTGCTTTTTATCATTCTTGGTGCAGTCCTTGCATACCGAATAATTGCGTTTGGACCAGTACCAACCGCACAGATTGCAAGTTGGTGGATTTGGCTAGCGCCAATGGGCGCGGGCGGATTAGGCGTTATTGCAACCACGAGAATTTCTGCAAGTTATTTTCAGCAGCCATCCCTTGGCGTTTTGGGCTTGATTGTCGCCACAGCAATGTGGGGTTTTGGCTTATGGTGGATGATCTTT
>JAHEEQ010000309.1:0-1517 GCA_024640585.1 Micrococcales bacterium | reverse complement strand
CGGGCACCGCTTCTACTTCAATATGGTGACTCTTAAGTGCTTGAATTTCTTCATCGGCGATGTGGGGTTTTGGCTTATGGTGGATGATCTTTGCCATCAATATTTTCATCTCGAGTAGAAAAGAAATCAATTTCAATCTTGGATTTTGGGGATTTGGTTTTCCAACCGCAGCCTATGCTTCTTTATCGCTTGAGATTGGAAGAAGTTGGCCGCTATTCCAGATTGAAGGTTTCGGATCTTTCCTATGGGGAAGCCTGCTGGTTTTAGTTTCGGATCTAGTTCTTTCTACTATTAATTTACATATAAAAAAGACAAAAGAGGTTGCATGAGCACGGTGAATTTGAATGAAAAAACATTCGAAGAAACAATTTTGAAGGATGGAATTGTTTTCGTTGATTTTTGGGCGGAATGGTGTGGGCCTTGCAGAATGTTTGGACCGATTTTTGATGCGGCCTCTGAAAGCAACCAAGATATTGTGTTCGCAAAGGTTGACACTGAGGCCGAGCACGGGATTGCGGCTGCCGCCGGAATATCCTCAATTCCCACTTTGATGGCATTTAGGGATGGGGTTTTACTATTCCGGGAGTCAGGCGCATTGCCAGCCGAGCCGTTAGCCAATTTAATTCAGGCAATACGTGATGTTGATATGGAAGAAGTCAAGAAAGAAGTTGCTCAACAAAAGTCGGAGGAAAACTAAATGGCGAGAGTTGTAATTCTCGGGGCAGGAATTTCTGGTCACACTGCTGCGCTGCATTTGCGACGCATGTTGCCGAAAGAACATGTAGTGACAGTGGTTTCACCTAACTCCAAGTGGAATTGGATCCCATCAAACATATGGGTAGGAGTAGGGAAAATGACTGACTCACAAGTCACTTTCCCGCTTGCACCTGTTTACAAGCGCAAAGGCATTGAGTTTGTTCAAGCGTTGGCCACCGAAATCTATCCCGAAGGAAACTCTTCCCATTCAAAAGGTTTTGTAGTTGTAAAGCGAACATCTGAAAACGGCAATGGTGAACTTGTTGAACTTGAATTCGATTATCTGATCAATGCCACAGGGCCAAAATTGAACTTCGCCGCGACGAGTGGGCTTGGGCCGGATGGGCATACTGTCTCTGTTTGCACAGCAGGTCATGCAATTGATGCAGCGTCGCACTTGAAGGCTGTAATTCAAAAAATGAAAAATGGCCAAGAGCAGACTTTGGTCGTTGGCGTAGGACACGGAACTTGCACGTGTGAAGGTGCGGCCTTTGAATATGTTTTCAATGTTGAACACGAATTGAAACAAGCTGGGGTCCGTGACAAAGCAAACTTAATCTATTTCACCAATGAGAATGAGTTAGGTGACTTCGGTGTCGGAGGTATGACCTTTGAGATGGGCGGGCAAAAAGTAACTAGTCAAGACTGGTGCGAATCACTTTTTGAAGAACGCCAAGTCAAGGCAGTTTTGCAAGCCCACGTGGAAAAAATTGAACCAGGTGTAATTTTCTACGAGCAACTTGATGGAAATAAGTCCACCT
>JAHEEQ010000306.1 GCA_024640585.1 Micrococcales bacterium | reverse complement strand
GCTTGAAATATTAGTCTAGGTCGCGCACCTCTACAATCCAGACTTATGCGGGTGTCGTTCAATGGTAGGACTCTTGCTTCCCAAGCAAATAACGTGGGTTCGATTCCCATCACCCGCTCCACCTACATAAGCTGTTGATTTATAAGGATTTTTTAGAAATCCTTGAGGTAGAAATGTCCAAGCTTTGGTCCAACACGACCAAAGAAAGCACTTGGAAATGACCTATCAAACACAGCATCTAATCAAACGCCCAAGCGGCTTTTACTTCCGCCTTGTTGTCCCCAAAAGCCTACGACTAGCTTTGGGAAAATCTGAAATTCGACATCCGCTGCGCACAAGCAGCGAATTCGTTGCGATAAGCATGCCGCCAGTTTGTTTAATCCCCCGGGTTACGTCATGACATCAAGATTAGAGGATTTCAACGAAGACTTTACAGCGATGCTTGGCGACACGAGTTTTTGCAGTCTTCGTGAAGCCCTCCACAAAGTGAGGAGCGAAAAATGAACAACGAAAGCAAAAAAATTGGCCTACTGGAGTCGTTTGCAAATTTGCCAGACCAAAGGCCGTTTGGCATCAGTCGCGCCTTCACTACTGATGCGTCGCTCAAAGTATCAGAATTAGAGTGGCTAAAACCACCACTCGATCTGAGCGAGACAACACGCGTCGCAAACGAAACAGTGGACTATGCCATTGCACCGATTTTTCGGGCAGGAAGAGCTGCGCTAATAACTGGACTTGGTGCATCTTCTAAGTCCACGCTCCTCAAAGAGCTTGCGGTATCGGTCACTTCTGGAAAACCGACTCTAGCTTTAAACGTTCCAAAACCCGGCAAAGCAGTTTTAATACTTGCTGAAGACACGCCTGAAGACGCATACAGAAGCATGGATGCAATATTTCAGTCTATGAAGTTGAATGACGAAGAGATCGCATTGGTACATGAACGGCTTTTCATCTTCGCAGCAGCTGGGAATGACTGTGTGATCGTTTCAAGTGAAGGGGATAAAACATCGCTTCGACTTGAGCAACTGATTAACTTTGTGCAACAACTTGGGGATGTTCGTCTTGTTGGACTAGATCCAGCCATTGCGCTTACAAGGGGACGAGAACTAGACGAGCTTGCTCAGAGAGATCTCGCGAACACAGTTGAAAAAATTGCAATCTCGACAGGCGCAGCAGTGATCGTAATTAGCCACGCTGCCAAATCTGTCCAGTATCAACAAGAAGTCGGCTCTCATGCAAGCCGAGGAAGCGGCGCAATTACAGATGCATTCCGGCTTGAAGTCTTAATGCGTGTGATGACTCCGAAAGAAGCCAAGGGGTTCCAGATAGATGATGCCCAGCGACATCGTTTCGTACGAATGCAAGTCACGAAGGCGAACTCTCTTCCACCAGAACTGATGCATCCCATTTGGCTTGAGCGTGTGAATGGTGGAGCATTGACGCTAGCGAATTTGAAGCCTGTTTCTGTTTCGAGGCCTCGTTCTGCACTCGAACTGTTTTTTGAACCTGATCATGAGACTGGTGAACTCGTCCCAATAGCTCTATCTTTTGCATCTTGGAAGTTGAAAGCTTCAGACGCAGGCCTCTTGACGGGTACGACTGATTCAGCACGAGATATGTCGGCAAGACGCTTGCACTCAAGCGTCAAGAGCGCCAATTGGATTTCAGATTTACAAGGAGACTGGAGACCGACACAAGCAGGTGTGACCGAACTTTTGGGATGAAAAAAACACGGCAGCCGCCGAGGCGGCTTGCCCTTTTATGGATTGGTTCATAGATTTACCTAAACGGTAACAACCTGAAAAAATTGAGACTTTCACAGCAGTGAAAGAAAAAACGTGGATGAAATCGAAATTTTCGGAGAGCCAAATGCTACGTAATACATTGCGTTTGCACCTTTAATGCGTGTGTCTGCCATCGCTCAATTGCTTTAAGCCATTTTTCATAGGACAATCGAAACTGTTGGTACAACGCTTGGTACAACATCAAAATTGATGTTTTCTTCTTTTAAATCAACAAGTTACATAGAGTAGGTTCGATTCCCATCACCCGCTCCATCTGAGTTGACGTGCAATGGGCCTATTCAGGCTGCATTTTTCGCTCTATCGCCAGCTGCGTCGCTTTGTACTGATTCAGATGTTCACCACCTAAGGTGAGCGCTTTGTC
>JAHEEQ010000303.1 GCA_024640585.1 Micrococcales bacterium | reverse complement strand
TATGCTCACTGGCGGTGTTGTGATCGGCTCGGTGGGCGGAAAAATGATTGATAAGGTATTGAATGTGGATGCAGCTGCAACCGGATTCAATGCAAAAGCACTAGCAAGACCGATTGTCCTTTTGGGCGTTGGTACTGCCGGCAACTTAATGCTCAAAGACCCAAACATGAAAATGCTTGCCACAGGGGTTGGCGCATCAGGACTTCTGTCAGGTGTGAAAGTGTTCTTGAAAAAGGACTTGCTTGCTGGGCTATCAGATTTCAGTTTCAATGGCGTTGACGGACTTGGGGAACCAAGCGTGTACCGTGAACCCTTGAACTTATCTGTAGAAAGGTACAATCCAGATCTTCCTGCTTTGTCATCACCAACGGCCTTTAACCCAGAAGATTATTCAATGCCTGCCGCTGCTCCTGCCTATATGGTTGAAGGCGCTGAGGACGAAGATCTTTCATACATCGAAATCATTTAATCATTCACTAATCAAATAAATCATCAGTATCATGTTAACACTTGGACAAATCGAAAACAGCGAGTACAACTTGCTCGGTGCAATGTCGGAAGACGACTTCTTGCAAGCACTTGAATTAGGCGGGCCCAACGACAAGAAAAAGTTGTTCCGTAAAATGCAGAACCAATCACGCACAATGGCAACGGCAACTAGCTCTCGCTCACGTGCAGAGTTTGAAAAACGCATTACAATGCTTCCCAAAGAAATCCAACAAGGATTGGGCACACAAAGCTTGCAGGCAGTAGATACAGCCTACTATGTTGTGAAATCTGTAAGCGGATCAAAAGTCATTAAGATGTTTAAGGACGATGATACCAAAACAGTGGGTACGAGCAACATCTCTAGCGGCAAGTTGGAGAAAGGAAATCATTTCTTGTTATATGGTATTCAGTTGTTGGGTGGCGTTGGAGAAAACACAGACTCACCAGGCTCAGTAAACTTTGATGTCGTTCCGGATTATATCCGTGATGGCGAATTTGAGTTCAAAGCCAATGGAACGGTGCTTATTCCTAATTCTTCTTGCGAAGTTTTTCAGACCACAGGAAAAGACACTTTTAAAGGTTTGTGGGTATTGGACAATCCAAAAATTATCCGTGATCAACAGTCCATTGAACTCAACATCGAGTGGGCACAAAACGCACCAGTTAACTCGTACTTGAAGGTGATCCTTCGTGGTACTGCGGTAATCAAAGCTTAACCCTTCTAACTGAATTTCAAGATGAAAAACCATAAGTTTCAACAGATACGTGTTCATGTCGCCAAACCTGGCGATGTGATTCGTATCAATGCACAAACCGACAAGCAGTATGCTAGAATCAGAGGACTTTATGTTTCTGTTCCTGAAGAGCGATTGGTGCCAGGTTGCTTGTTGGGGCTCAAGGTGAACAATCAAGAAATATTTGAAGACGTGCATGAGGTGAGACTTCTAACCAGTGGCAATCAGGTTGCTCCCAACAAAAAGTTTTTCTTTTTCGAGGAGCAACTTGATGCCGGGGGAAGCACGGTTGAAGGACGCTTTACAGATGGTCAGCAAGCTTTGATAAGTTCAACGATTGATGAAAATGCAAATATCAGTTTGAGTGCATCGGGTTACCCTTATGAAGTAAAAATCTATTTGTGGTTGACCAATGATAAACTCTAAAAGCTTATGGCACATGTTCGCTACAATATCATCCGCTTAGAAGTTGATAGAGCTGGGCAAATCATCCGCTTTGGCCATAAGATACCCTCTTATCTAAAGCGGTGCACAGGCTTCAAGGCGGTGCATGTTCGTGGTGCAACAAAAGATTTTTTCATGCCTGAAATCGGATGGCTAACGGCATCCTTCAACAGCTTGAAAGAAGAAGCCATTGCAACGGCTGTGAGTTGTCAGCCTTATGACGATGCAGCAGAGCATCATGAGTTTCAAATGCTGGATGTCGCTCTAAGGCCAAATCAACAAGTAGTGGGGGTTTATGTCGATACCATGAAAGCTGAACAGTTTTCTCCTTATAAGGTGAGTTTGTATTTGCGATGTACGGATGAATTAATTGAAACGACCAACGAGCCATGTTCGATCATTTAGTACATATCCGCCAGCAGTTAAAACAACGTGAAATCAATTTTCACTTGCAAAGCTTCAAGCATGTGATCACCTACCATGGTAAACTGCGCTATGAGCTTGA
>JAHEEQ010000084.1 GCA_024640585.1 Micrococcales bacterium | reverse complement strand
GTTGCGCGTGGTCTTGGCATACCTGCAGTCGTTGGATGCAGTGCGGCTGAAACATTAAAAGACGGCGACAAAGTTATGGTCGATGGTCGCCATGGAATAGTTGAAATTAATCCAAATGAAGCGGATTACTTGCACCACAAAACTCGTGAAGATGCCTTGCGCGCACGAGCTGCTGCGGTAACCGGCCCTGGTCGCTTGTCTGACAGCACTCCAGTTAATCTACTTGCAAATGCAGGGTCAGTTGCAGACTCAGTAAGTGCTGCAAATGCAGGTGCTGAAGGTATTGGTTTGTTCCGTACAGAACTTTTGTTTTTGTCTCGCGATACCGAACCAACTGTTGACGAACAAGTTGCGCTTTATTCTGATGTATTTACCGCGCAAGCTGGAAACAAAGTTGTGGTTCGCACATTGGATGCTGGTAGCGATAAGCCAGTACCATTCTTGAATACTGTAGCTGAAGAAAATCCTGCATTAGGTGTTCGCGGTTGGCGACTAACTCGCAATGGCACTGGCGTTATGAAACGCCAACTTGAAGCTCTCGCAATTGCAGCTCAAAAAACCAACACAGATCTTTGGGTCATGGCACCGATGATTGATACTCCTGCCGAGGCTGCTGATTTTGCTGCGCAAGCGCGCGAAGTTGGAATTCGCCACGTCGGTGTGATGATTGAAACTCCAGCCGCTGCAATTTTGGCAGACAAAGTTTTGGCAGAAGTGGATTTTGGAAGTCTCGGAACAAACGACCTAACCCAATACGTAATGGCAGCGGATCGTTTGGACGCGCGACTTTCCGACCTTACCGATTCATGGCATCCTGCTGTTTTGCGTGCGATTTCTTTTGCTGCTAACAATGCGACAGCTCTTGCTCGTCCGCTTGGAGTTTGTGGTGAAGCGGCTGCAGATCCAGCACTTGCCGCGGTTTTGGTTGGACTTGGTGTTACTAGCCTTTCTATGGCTCCAGTTGCATTGGCCGAGGTTCGTGGATTCTTGGCCACAATTGATCGTGCAACTTGCATTGAGGTTTCACAACTTGCAATTGGTGCATCAAGTGCTGAAGAAGCAAAAACTATTGTTAAAGCGCGTTTGGAAGACCTCGCTAGCTGACATTCTGTAATGCAAATTCAATTTGATTAATAAGTTCAGATCGAAGTGATTGTGCGCGGACCTGGAAATCTCTTTGTCTGCGCACATATTCATTTTTCCCCTCTGGGGTTTCGGTCTTAACTGGTTCGTATCCCCATTCACTCAAATCGTACGGAGTGGCTTGCATATCAAGTAAGCGAATATCTGTTGCCAATTCAAAAGCTTTGAAAAGTAATTCGCTACTCACAATAGGTAACGATTTGTAGGACCATTTATAAACATCCATATTTGCGTGCAAACATCCACTTTGTTCGTTTTGATGTTGTCCTTCGCGAGTCAAAATCATATGGTTTAGTGAACGTGCTCCTGGAACAAAAAACCTGAAAGCGTCGAAGTGTGTGCACTTTAGTTCTTGCGCTTCAACTACTTCAGCAATCTCTTGCGGTGTTAGGCGCAAGGGGAGTTGCTCATGTCGAACTTCATCAGGTTGCAATTTATAAAGCATCGCCCACTCATGAAATCCAAAACATTGAAACCGAGGTTCGCGCATCGAAGTTTCTTTTAGCAATTTCAAGGTCCACTTAAACGATTCGCTGCGATCTAGAATGAATTTAGCAGACACCATGCTAACCCCATCAACTGTTTCATAACCCCGTTGATTTTGGTATTCAGGTGCATCTAGCAAGCCAATTCCAAAACCAGGATGCCAGCGCTCTAATCGGGCGGGCCTTAATGTGTAGTAGTCCCACATGAAATCATCAATTGGATGTCGAGTGGCTCGATCACGACGATTTCGTACATTTTCTGCAATCGGTGAAACCTTTTTGGCATGGGAATTTGCTAGTTGTTGCCAACTATCTCGCTCGAGAATTTGAAACTCTGCCACAGGCAAATTGTGGCAAACCTTACTTCCTGCCACAATCGCACTATGAGTGAAGAAAAAACTCCTGAAGAAATTGAGCTGCAAAAGCAAAAAATGCGCGATGCGCTTCAAGGTATTTTGCCAACTGTCACTCAAGACGAAGTGAATTCGCACTCGCCAAAAGCAGATGAACAGTATTTAGCCGATCGCCCACCACATCACGGAAATCCTTAATTCACTAAAACCACTTTGATGCTTTGACTTTGCATCACCGAATACTCATCTGCATTTGGCACACTGACTGTTAGTCGAGTTCCATAATTATCAGTTTCACTGGTTCTAACAATTGCGTCTTTGGAAACAAGATTGCTGTATCCGTCCGATTGAGCCCAAAGATGTAAATGCCTTCCCGCCGGAATCCCCCCAATATTTTCGAGAGTTATATAAACATCAACTCGGTCGTTTAGGGAATATTCAGATTCGATTGCATCCCTATTTATTAGAGCGCCGACCGGAATGTCATTCTTGGCGTAACTCGATTGGATTTGAGATATATCTGCTACGTAGCTTTCAGTATCAAAATCATTTATGGTGACTTTGGAAAATAGCTCACTAGTAAGTGGTGTATTTGCAGGTATGAATTGGTTTGCTACTAAAACCAGATTTCCATTAGGTGGGGTTTGGGAAATGTTCCAGACAATAAATGAAAATCCAATCGCTACCAAGATTTTTCGATAGCGCAGTATGAATAAGTGAATTTGTCGCAAATTGATTTCAGGCATTTAGCCATTATGAATCAGAAATTGGAAAAGAAACTTTTCCACAGGACTAGTCCGAAGATCCACCGCTTGGACGATTGTCATTTCGGTAGAAACCTGCACCTTTGAAAACAACGCCAGCTGCAGAAAACAATTTGCGCAATTCGCCACCGCATTTTGGGCATACGGTTAGGGCGTCATCAGAAAAATTCTGAACTACTTCCTGCAACTCGTCACATGAATTGCAGGTGTATTGATATGTAGGCATTTGTCCCTTTCGAGCAGGGGTGCATTTTGCCACTGATTTCTCTCCCTTTCGACTCGAAGCATGCAGTAGCCTCAGACACACCAATTTCAAGGGAGTCCCGTGATTGTTGAAGCGCAAGGTTTAAAGAAATCCTTCGGCTCAAAACTTGCAGTAAATGACCTGTCATTCACATTAAAACCTGGCTCTGTGACCGGGTTTCTTGGCCCAAATGGCTCAGGCAAATCCACAACTTTGCGCTTGATGATGGGTTTGGATCATGGAGGTGGCCTCACCCTTTACGACGGTAAACCGCTTCATGAATACAGCCGCGTGACTGAGGTTGTTGGCACTCATCTTGATGCGAAACTTTTCCATCCAAATCGCACTGCCTATGACCACCTTCGCATGTTGGCCTGCGAATCTGGTGCCTCAAAACAGAGAGTAAAAGAAGTATTGGAATTGATGGGCCTAAGCGATGTTGCAAAAAAGCGACCGAAAGGTTTTTCTCTGGGAATGGCACAACGGCTTGGATTGGCTGGTGCAGTTCTTGCAGACCCACAAGTACTCTTTTTAGACGAACCAGCAAACGGACTGGACCCAGCAACAATTCACTGGCTTCGCGACTTCATTAAGAAGTATGCAGATCGGGGTCGCACCGTTTTAGTTTCATCGCATTTGCTTAGCGAAATGGAATTAATGGCCGATGACTTAATCGTGATTGCAAAAGGCAAACTGATTGCAAACGAATCGATGGAATCTTTTATTAAAAAGAATTCTGGTGGCGGGGTATCAGTTCGCGTAGATCAACCAGAGCGACTAATCGAAATATTGCGTAACAAAGGCTTTGGAGCTTCTTTTGAAGATGGCCAGTTGAATGTCGGCATTCAAGACACCGACACAGTTGGTCACATTGCGTTTGAAAACGGAATTCGGGTTTTGGAACTAACCGAAAACAGAGACAGCCTCGAGACCACCTTCCTGCGATTAACTGAAGGCGGCCAAGAATTTGAAACAGGTGGAAACAAATGATTCGTTTATTTAAGTATGAATTGATACGAATCACCTCACTACGTTCATCTTGGGTGCTAACCATTCTTGGCACTTCGATGATTGCTGGCATTACTTTCCTAGGTCTATATTCGATGAATCAAATTGGCCAAATCCAATCCGTGCAGATTTCAGAACTAACTCCAGTATTAGTGCCGCTTTGGGGGATTTGGGCAGCCACAATTGCATCTCAAGCTTTTGGCCATGACTACCGTCACGGAACTATTCGACTAACGCTTTCAACCTTTCCTAACCGTTTGCAGGTTTATCTTGTAAGAGTTTTGACTGTTGTGGTTTGGTGTGCAGTTTGGCTCGCATTAACAGTTGGAATAATGATTGGCGAAATAAGTGTCATTTCAACTGGTGGAGTTTTATTTACTAATGCTGGTGCAACGTTTGGCAGAGTGAGTATCTTCTTCTTACTATTTATACTGAGTGCAATTGCGATTGTGATGATTACAAGAATCATGGCGCTCGGAACTATCGTGCCTTTAATGATGGCAACAACTGTTGAAAATCTTGTTGGGCTTTTTATACCCGAAAATTTGAAATGGACAACCGAGTACTACCCGTATTCAAAAGCCATGTCTTGGGTGATGCCCTGGAATATTGGAGACCCTTCCTACAACGCGTATCCATTGACCGTATTCACAATCGCATTGCTTGCCGTTGCTGGTCTTATGTTCCTAAAACGTGATGCCTAGATGAAAGCTGCAATAGCAGTTGCATTCGGCGCCATTATTGGTGCTGGTCTGCGCTATGCAATTATCAATGCAACTTATGTAGATCAAATCTGGTCCACTCTGGTGGTTAATTTGGTTGGTTGCTTCGTGCTTGGACTCGTCTTGGTTCATGGGGAGAGATTCTTAAAGTTCGCGCATTCCTTCCAAGATGTTTGGCGACCATTCTTGGCGACTGGATTATTGGGCGGTTTCACAACCACTTCCGCTTTTTCCGTTCAGATGGTGGAACTCATTCAGCATCACGAAACTCCACTTTTCATTTTGCCATTTATATTTAGTATCTTCGGTGGTCTCTTCGTTTTCCATATTGCGCAAAAGTTTGCAGTGAAGAGACTGCAAAAATGAGTTGGGTTTTATTTACGATGGCTGCTGCAATAGGCGGGGTTGTTCGATTTGAACTTGAAAAAGTTATTTCACGTAAATTAGGCGAGCGTTTTCCGTACGGAACATTGCTCGCGAACGTGCTTGGTTCATTTTTTCTAGGTTATGTAATGAGTCGAACTAATTGGTCTGCTAACGCGGTCTTATTTTCCACTTCATTTTGCGGAGCTTTTACTACTTTTGGCGGATTTATCGGTCAAACTCATCACCGATTGCGCCATAAAAATGAAAGACCGATTGCGATAATTTATCTAGTTCTGACAATTGGTTTATCTATTTTTGCAGCTTGGCTTGGGCTGACTTCTTAGCCAACTAATACTGCATCAACATATTGATCAAATTCATCCATAGGGATTTCCCCATCAGGCAAAATTCCAGCCATATCAATTACCGCTACTCGAAGCGGACCGCCATCTTTGTGAGGTGGAAGGGTTGCTAAAGCGCGATCATAAAAACCAGCTCCACGCCCTAGCCGCCTGCCGTCATTTGATGCAGCAATAGCTGGAATGAAAATCAATGCGCAATCAGCGAGAGAACCAGCATCCTTATTAAGTGGTGCAGCGATTCCAAGTTCATCCACACCCCATTCGCCGTCATATCTATACCAACTCATGGTGCGGTCTTCATGTGAATTTGGAAGCAAGACTTTGTAACCAAATTCGCCAAGGGTTGAAATCAGTAAATCTGTTGGAGGTTCAAAGCCGAAAGATGCAAAAGCGGCGATAGTGTCACCAGGTTTGCAAAACTTTCTTGTCATTTCCATTCCGTGAATTGCTACGGCTGATGCACGAGTGTCTGTGGCACCTGTCTGCAATGAATTTCTGCGAACTTTTACAAGTTTGCGAATTTCATTTTTTGCATCATCAATCGGAGTGGTCACACCCCGACTATGCCATCTTTACCTAGGCTTGGCATCTAGAGTGAAAGAGTTAAGTCATGAATATCGAAACCAAAACGGTTGAGGCATACCTTGCAGAGATGCTGGCATCTATTCAACCGCTCGAGGCATTCCATATTCCACTTTTTGAAGCTCGGGGCTGTGTAAGTGCCGAGGATGTAACCGCACCGTGGCCTTTGCCTGCATTTGATTCAGCAGCCGTGGATGGGTATGCGATCTTGGCAGAGGATGTTTCTTCAGCAACGTCCAAGAAATCCATTTCACTGCAAGTGATTGAAACTATTAAATCGGGTTCGCATCCTTCTCGTTCAATTCGAAAAGGCTTCGCAATTCGCGTAAATGCAGGCAGCCCACTTCCAGAAGATGCTGATGCAGTTGTACCTCTAGAGCATACCGATGGTGGCGAAAATGAAGTTAGAATTCACGAATCTGCAGTATTCGGCCAATTCGTTCGTCGCGCAGCCGAAGATGTTGAACTTGGTGAAGTTGTTGTAAAAGAAGGCACAAAAATCGATGCCCGGCATTTAGGCCTGTTAGCCGCAGTTGGGCGCGGTTCAATTCTTGCTCGCCCACGTCCGCGGGTTGTGATCATCTCAATTGGAGATGAATTACTAGATCCTGGTGCAAAACTTGAACCTGGAAAAACTATAGAAACTAATGGGTTGATGTTGGCTGCCGCAATTGCGGAAGCTGGTTGCATTTCATATCGAGTTGGTCCAATTTCTACTGATCTAGAAAATATGAAACGTGTAATCGAAGATCAACTGGTTCGCGCTGATATTGTGATTACGACTGGTGGCACAAATGCTGATGCATACGACGCGCTCGCGCATGTCATTTCAGAAATTGGTGAATTGGAATTCACTCGAGTCGCTATGCAACCAGGTTCTGCACAAGGCTTTGGCTATGTCGGGGAAGACAAAATTCCATTAATGACAATTCCTGGAAATCCAGTAGCGGCATATATATCTTTTGAAGTTTTCATTCGCCCAGTTCTTCATCGCTTACTTGGCCGCAAAGACTCAAGTTTGAAATTGCAATCCGGATACAGTGCAAGTGCATTTACTTCGCCGAGTGGTAGGCGACACTACATACGTGGGCTTCGAGAGACTGATCCTTCTGGCAATCACATTGTTCGGGCAATAGAGGGACAAGGTGTCCATCTGATTGGAAGTTTGGCAAAGACCGAATGTCTGATTGTGATTCCCGATTCTGTGCAAGAAGTACGTGTTGGAGACAAAGTTGATGTCCTTTTGCTAGATGACACAGCTTTGTGGTGACCCATGGCAATCGAATGGCCAATTACCTTGGCGGCAAACGGTGTTGTGCTTCGGCCAATAAAACGAAGCGATAAGTCTTCCTGGAACGAAATCAAACAACGAAATAATCAGTGGCTATCTCCTTGGGATGCAACAAACCCAGACGGCATTACAACTCCACCAAACTTCAATGACGTCCTTCGACAGGCCAAGAAAAGTGCTAAGAATGGCAACGCATTCATGTTTGCCATTGAGATTGATGACCATTTAGTGGGACAAATCACTTTAGGGAATGTGATCTGGGGCAGTTTGCGTGAGGCATATATTGGTTACTGGATTGACGAAAGCTATGCGAATCGGGGGATTGTGACTACCTCAGTGGCGCTTTTGACTCAGTTTTCCTTGCAAGAGTTGGGGCTCCATCGAATTGAAGTCTCTATCCGCCCCGAAAATGCCGCTTCATTACGAGTTGTTGAAAAGATTGGCTTCATCAATGAAGGAATGCGACCACGGTTTTTGCATATCGATGGGGATTGGCGCGACCATTTCATTTTTGTTTTGACATCCGAAAATATAAATTCATCAAAAATCGCCGCAATTCTTCGTTAATTTTGAAATTGCGACACGCACTTAATCTAACTGAACAAATGTGCATCTGCCGTTAATTTTTGCCCGTGGGTTCAGGAGTAGTACTAGCTTTAATCGTCGGCATTTGGGCCGTATTTTTACTTCCTACTTTTGTTCGCAAACATGACCCATCTGGAAAACTACAAGATGTTGAAAAATTCCGCGAAGCAATGGGTCAATTAGGTTCCGGCTTGAATATCCCACAACAGCCGAAGCATCCAAGAATTGAAGCAAAGCGCGAAGTTCGATCTGGTCATGCTGACCCACAAACCAAGATGCAGATTCGTAAACGCCGAAAAGTTTTCCTTTCGATCGTTACAACCTTCCCGCTATTTGTCGTGGGAATTATTTTTAGTTTATTGCCAGCGATAATGTTGGTAATTCCGGTTGCAATGTTTGCAAGTTATGTTGCGTGGGTTCGAATCACTATTAATCCACGTGTCGCAGATGCAATAGATGAAAATGCACCACATCAAAAATATGTTCGTAGAAGTGAACGCAACCACCGTTTCGCAGCACTTGCACAATTACGTAAAGCGGCGGCGGAGCGCTTAACAGAAGTGCAAGCAGAACTTGATACTTCCAAGACCACCGCATGGCAAACAGAAGCGTCCGTGGTTGGTGGAGAATTTGAAACACCTGAAACTATTTTTCCTACTTTCACACAATCACCTGCGGCAACTGAAGTGCCACGCGTTATCGATCGCGAGCATGGCAATTGGAATGCAGATGCCATGATTTCCGCAGCAAATCGTCAACGCCGTGAAGAACTTGCAAAGCTTGTTGCGGAAGAAGCCGAAGAGATTCGCATCGTTGTGATTGATGACGAAGATGGCACTACCGAACTACCAAAGGTAATCGGCGCCTAAATCCAACTGCCAAACCACATATGCAGTTGCCAGAACCATTTAGGTATTAACTCTCCAGTCCAAATTGGATAGAAAAAAGCGCTTAGTAATACAACAGATGTTACATAACTTCCAACGAGTAATGATCGTTTAGCACGCAGTCTTCCGCTTGCAAAAACTGGTCCAAGAGTTTGACCACAAACACTTGCGAGTGCCAAAACCATGTACGGAAGCATCGCAATCGCGTAGAAACTAAAAACAGTTCTTTGTTGGAACAGTAGCCATGGTGCCCAGGCGGCTAGAAACATCATGACTATCGCAACTGATCGCGCATCTCGCTTTGTGAACCAAAGCCAAATTTGTTGCAAAATAGCCAAAGTGCCGGCCCACCAAATTAGTGGATTTCCAAGAGCTACAACTTCTTCGGCACACTTATTGGAATTACATCCTCGAACACCTGCGCCGAATTCTTCGTAGTAAAAGGAAGTTGGACGCAAGTTAAGTGGCCAAGACCATGGATTTGATTGATAAGAATGACTTGTTGTCAGATTGGTGTGAAATTGAAATGCCGTTTGGTGATAGTGAATCAAACTCCGCAAAAACTCTGGCAGAAATTGCAGCCCTTCGTTTGGATTTACTGTTGCCCAATTTCGATTATATGCAACATCCGATGTAATCCATCCATACCAAGTAGCGATGTAACCTACGAAAATAATCACAACCACTAAAGGAAATATTTTTGCGGCACTTACCAAAGATTTCCTAATAGGGAAGGTGTGACCGAGTGAAATTCTGGTTCTCATCTCAAAGAAAATTACCAGCAATCCAATTACGATGACAAACCAAACTCCAGACCACTTTGTTGCGCATGCGAGTGCTAGTAACACTGAAGCGACATATATCCAGGGCCGGTTGAAACTTACCTTTTGTTCGGCTAAGAGTTTCTGCTTCACAAAATCTCGATCCATCACAACCGAAACAAAAGCTGCTAACGTCAAAAACATCAGAGTTTGATCAAGTAATGCGGTTCGGCTATGGACAATTGCCATTCCGTCTATCGCCATAAAAAGACCGGCAAGAAATGCGGTTAAGTTGTGATTGAAAAGCCTAAGGGCGACTCGATGCACCAGTACGACTGCGCCAACCCCAAGAAGTGCCACCATAAATCGCCATCCGAAAGGATTCCAACCGAATAATTGTTCGCCGGCAGCAATAACCCATTTCCCAAATGGTGGGTGCACTACATAAGAAGGATTGTTTGTGAAAACATCGGTAACTCCAGCCAAGATTTTTTCATTTGCGTCTTTAACTGTGTCCACTTCATAACCGAATTTAAGTAATGACCAAGCATCTTTTGCGTAGTAAGTTTCATCGAAAACAAATGCGTGTGGTTTACCTAGGTTATGAAATCGCAAAATGGCTGATATGCCGGCAAGGCTTAGGGTCACCCACCAATTGCGAGCCAATAGCGCTTTCATAGCCACATTGTGCCGAACCTTTATTAACTCGTGAAACAATGGCGCTATGTCTTCGCTAAAGAGCGGTGTGCTCTATGTGGCTGCCACCCCAATTGGCAATATTCAAGATGCGACAAGCCACTTGATTTGTGCTTTAAGAGATGCTGATGTGATTGCCTGTGAAGACACCCGAAAAACCAGATTTCTTATTAACGCGCTTGAAATCAAAACTTCCGCGAACTTGATTTCGCATCATGAACATAACGAACGTGAACGCACTTCGCAGATTTTGCAGATGATTAAAGATGGGAAAACCGTAGTGGTGGTGAGCGATGCTGGAATGCCAGCAGTTAGCGATCCGGGCTTTCCTTTGGTGCAAGCTGCAATTGCTGATGAAATTCCAGTCAAAGTGATTCCAGGTGCGTCTGCAGTTACAACGGCACTGGTTTTAAGCGGACTTCCAACTGATCGATTTGTGTTTGAAGGATTTTTGCCAAGGAAATCGGGCGAACGTAAAAAACATCTTCTATCTTTAGTTCAAGAACCGCGAACTATGGTGCTTTTCGAATCAGGTCATCGAATTAAAGAATCTCTAGCAGATTTAGCCGAGATTTTTGGCCCTAACAGACAAGCGGCCCTTTGCCGAGAGCTCACCAAAACCTATGAAGAAGTAATCCGTGGGAGCTTAGAAGAACTAGCCCACAGGGCTCAGGAAGAGATTCTCGGCGAAATTACTTTGGTGATCGCAGGGGCTGAAGCAAGTCAGGTAACCGAAAGTGATGTTCGTGCGGAACTTGAGCGCCTGGCGATGGCTGGAATATCGAAAAAAGAGGCTATTTCAGAGGTCTGTAGCCGCTTGGGAGTACCAAAACGTGAAGTCTTTGATATTGCCCTCAGCGTAGATTTCAAGCCCCTTGCTTGAGCCT
>JAHEEQ010000081.1 GCA_024640585.1 Micrococcales bacterium | reverse complement strand
ATCAAAGGTCTACTTGCAGCGGAACGTCAGCTTGCTGGATTTGATGATGATCAATTTGATGCGCCAGCAATTGACGACAAGATGCTTGCAGGTTTGAACCGCGCCAAAGAAGTTGGCCAGACCCTACCGAGTTCGGAGGTCTGATCAATATGGTTTTAACTCCAATTCTCACCGCCCACTGGGATGAAGCAGATTCATACAAACTTGAAGGCTACAAGCGACATCACGGATATGTTGCGCTTGCAAAAGCATTGAAGTCCGATCCGGATTCGATAATTCAAACTGTTAAAGATTCAGGATTGCGCGGACGTGGTGGCGCAGGCTTTCCAACCGGCATGAAGTGGGGCTTTGTTCCACAAAATGACGGCAAGCCGCACTACTTAGTCGTTAACGCTGACGAATCAGAACCAGGAGCTTGCAAAGACATTCCTTTGATGCTTGCAAATCCACATGCGCTAATTGAAGGTGTAGCAATTTCTTCATATGCAATTCGCGCAAACCACGCATTCATTTACATCCGCGGTGAAGTGCCACACGTAATTCGTCGCGTTCGAAATGCAGTTAAAGAAGCGTATGCAGCTGGATTACTTGGACAAAACATTCAAGGTTCTGGTTTTAATCTAGAAGTTGTTGTACATGCTGGTGCAGGTGCATATATTTGCGGTGAAGAAACTGCACTTTTGGATTCACTCGAAGGTCGTCGCGGTCAGCCACGTTTGAAGCCACCATTTCCTGCGGTTGCTGGTTTGTATGCATCACCAACAGTCATCAATAATGTTGAAACTATTGCAAACATTCCGTACATCGTTCGCAATGGTGCAGATTGGTTGAAGCAATGGGGAACAGAAAAGTCTCCAGGCTTCAAATTGTTTGCAGTCTCGGGTCACGTAAAGCGCCCTGGCATTTACGAAGCAGCACTTGGCACAACCATGCGCGAGCTTCTCGAACATGCTGGTGGAATTCGCGATGGACACACTTTGAAATTCTGGGTACCAGGTGGATCTTCAGTTCCAATGTTGACCGAAGAGCATTTAGATCTTCCACTTACTTATGAAGATATGGCAGCAGCCGGAACCATGCTCGGAACCGGAACTCCAATGGTGTTTGATGAAACTACCAGCGTTGTAAAAGCTGTTAGCCGCTGGTTGCAGTTCTACAAACACGAATCATGTGGAAAGTGCACACCATGTCGCGAAGGTACTTATTGGATTAGCGGGTTGCTAAAGCGTCTCGAAAAAGGCGAAGGTCAAGAAACAGATTTGGAAAAGATTGATGAATTGTGCAAACAAATCATGGGTCGTTCTTTCTGTGCGCTTGGCGATGCTGCATCAACTCCTTTCCCTGGAGCGATGAAACATTTCCGAACCGAATTTGAAGCAGGTGTTCGCACTGCAGCTGATGTTGCATTCGATCCAACTGCAACCACCGTATTCACAAAGGCGAATGTCTGATGACTATTGACAACACTCCAGTAGAACTCGTCAACTTAACAATTGACGACATTGAAGTGCAGGTTCCAAAAGGCACTTTGATCATTCGCGCCGCCGAACAACTTGGTGTTCAGGTCCCTCGCTTTTGCGACCATCCACTTCTAGACCCAGTTGCTGCTTGCCGTGCTTGCTTGGTCGAGATTGAAGGTCAACCAAAACCACAGCCATCTTGTGCAATCACAGTGGCTGAAGGAATGAAGGTTCGCACACAGGTTTCATCACCAATTGCAGATGAAGCACAAAAAGGTGTGATGGAGTTTTTGCTTATCAACCACCCACTTGATTGCCCAGTTTGCGACAAAGGTGGTGAGTGCCCGCTTCAAAACCAAGCAATGACAAATGGTCGCGGTGAATCTCGCTTTGATGGCGAAAAACGTGAATTCGAAAAACCAATTAATGTTTCAGCACAAGTTCTTCTAGATCGCGAACGTTGCGTTTCTTGTGCACGCTGCACCCGATTCGCAGATCAAGTTGCTGGCGATCCATTGATTGCATTGCTCGAACGCGGCGCCCACCAACAAGTTGGAATTTCAGATGACCAACCATTTGATTCTTACTACTCTGGAAACACAATTCAGATTTGCCCAGTTGGTGCATTAACAAGCGCAAAATATCGTTTCCGTTCCCGCCCATTCGATTTAGTTTCAGTTCCAACAACTTGCGAACACTGTGCAAGTGGTTGCTCCCTTCGTACTGACATTCGCCGTGGCAATGTAATGCGTCGTTTGGCTTGGGATGATCCACAAGTAAACGAAGAATGGAACTGTGACAAAGGTCGTTTTGCATTCCCATATGTACAAGAAGGTCGCCTAACTCATCCACTAGTTCGTGGCGAAGATGGACTTCTTCATCCAGCATCATGGACCGAAGCGATCGCAGTTGCTGCAAAAGGTTTGTCTGCTGCACAAGGTTCAACTGCAGTGCTAGCAGGTGGTCGTCACACAGTTGAAGATGCTTACGCAATTTCAAAGTTTGCTCGCGCAGTGCTTGGAACTGATGATGTTGATTTCCGTTCCCGTCCACACTCAACCGAAGAAACTCAATTCTTAAGTTCCGAAGTTGCAGGCAGCGGTCTAGGAGTCACATACGCAGACCTTGAAAAAGCTGCACATGTTGTTTTGGTCGCATTCGAACCAGAAGACGAAAGTCCAATGATTCAGTTGCGCCTTCGCAAAGCAGTCCGCAAAGGTCGCACAAAGGTCACCGCAATTACTTCACATGTAACTTCTGGAAATAAGAAGTTGAATGCAAACGTAATCACAACTCAAGCAGGCCATGAAGTTGCAGCTCTTTCACAAGTTGCACTTGATGCAAACACAATCATTTTGATTGGTGAACGTGCAGCAACAGTAAATGGTTTGCTGACACTTGCAACTGAAAAATCCAAAACATCAGGTGCCAAGTTGGCATGGGTGCCTCGTCGCGCAGGCGACCGTGGTGCGGTTGATGCAGGTTTGTTGCCAGGCCTACTTCCAAACGGAAATTCACTAAGCGATAGCGAAGCCCGCGCAAAGGCTGCCGAAATTTGGGCAGTCGATGCCAACACTCTTCCGCAAAATGTGGGTCGTGACTTCGGCGCGATTGTGCACGCTGCAAATAATGGTGAATTGAAGGCATTGCTAATCACAAGTGTTGATGTAAAAGACACTCAGCATTCGGCAAGTACTTTGCAAGCAATCGAAAACACTCCATTTGTTGTCTCTCTTGAAGTTCGCCCTTCAGGTGTTACAGAACTTGCAGATGTGGTTTTGCCAGTTGCAGTTGTGACCGAGAAATCTGGATCTTTCCTAGATTGGGAAGGTCGTGCAAGAACTTTCGGTCAAGCGATCCGTGAACACAACTCACTAACAGATGCGCGCGTTCTTGCAATGATTGCAGATGCGATGGATGTAATTGTTGGCCGGCAAGATGTTGCACAACTTCGTTCCGAACTTGCACAGTTTGAAGTTCGCGCGAGCCAAGTTGCAGCACCTGCACACGGGCAAGACGCACCACATGGATTGACACTTAGCACTTGGAATCAACTTATCGATGATGGCGCATTGCAAGAAGGCGAACCGTTCTTGGCAGCGACTTCTCGCAATGTAATTGCAGGTTTGCATCCAAGTACAGCTGCGGCTCATTTGATAGCTGAAGGTGATTTGGTTGAAGTTTCGACATCTCTCGGCTCCATTTCTGTGGAAGCTGTTTTTGTAGATGGCGCCGAAAACACAATTTGGTTGCCAACCAATTCCGGTGAATCCAAAGTTCGCGAAGCTCTAGGCGCTGCCCATGGCAATGTCGTAACAATCAAACGCGGAGGTTCGCAATGAGTTCGCTGATTGGTACAACTGGACTTTCAGGATTTGGTGTTGATCCAATTTGGCTAATCGCTTTGAAAGCAGTTGGCATTTTCGTTATTTTGGTTTTAGTCACACTCATCACCATCATCATGGAACGCAAAGTCGTTTCTTGGATGCAGATGCGAGTTGGACCAAACCGAGTGGGCCCAGGCGGATCATTACAGTCCTTAATGGACGGTGTGAAACTCGCACTTAAGGAAGAAATCATTCCGCGCACTGCAGATAAAGCGGTCTATTGGCTAGCACCAGTTCTTTCTTGTGTGCCTGCGTTCATGACTTTTGCAGTTATTCCATTTGGTCCAGAAGTTTCAATCT
Organism: Micrococcales bacterium; assembly: GCA_024640585.1. The sequence continues at coordinate 6,989 of JAHEEQ010000081.1, read as the reverse complement.
TCGGCACCACAACGCCACTTCAGTTAACTGATTTCCCAGTATCTGTTTTGTATGTGCTTGCGATTGCCTCAATCGGTATTTATGGAATTGTGCTCGCCGGTTGGTCTTCTGGCTCAACCTATGCGTTGCTTGGTGGTCTTCGTTCAAGTGCCCAAATGATTTCTTATGAAATTCCAATGGGACTTTCATTTGTAGCGGTCTTCCTTTACTCAGGTTCAATTTCAACTTCAGAAATTGTCACCGCTCAGACTGGAACATGGTTTGTGGTTTTGTTATTGCCGTCTTTCGTCATTTACGTAATGGCAATGGTTGGCGAAACCAACCGTGCACCATTCGACCTTCCAGAAGCTGAAGGCGAATTGGTTGGCGGATTCCATACCGAATATTCATCTTTGAAATTCGCATTGTTCTTCCTTGCTGAATACATCAACATGGTCACAGTTTCGGCAATGGCAACCACACTGTTCCTTGGCGGCTGGCGTGCACCTTGGCCAATCTCACTTTGGGAAAGTGCAAACACTGGCTGGTTCCCAATGATCTGGTTCTTTATGAAAATTTCAGTTTTCATTTTCGTATTCATTTGGTTACGCGGAACTCTTCCACGTTTACGTTATGACCAATTTATGAAATTCGGCTGGAAAGTTTTGTTGCCGGTTTCAATCGGATGGATTTTGATCGTCGCAACAGCTCGCGCAACTCGAAACATCGAAGGCTTCGATGTTGCGACAACTGCTCGTTGGCTTTTAATTCCGCTAACAGTCTTGCTATTTATTAGCTGGATTTTTGAAGAAGTTAAGAACCGTCGCAATAAGCGTGACGCAGAATTGTTTGAAGATGAAGAAGTTGAATTCGATCCATTTGCAGGCGGACATCCAGTTCCGCCGCTTCCAGGACAAGTCCTAAAGTCAGAAAAACCGGCTTTACAGGTTGAGGAGTCATAAAGATGTCTCGTGTGCCACAAGTAATACGCGGATTTTGGGTGACCTTTGCCACCATGTTCAAAAAGCCGAACACGGAGAACTACCCAGAACAAAAAGATAAGTACCCACCAAAGCCACGCTTTCATGGTCGCCACCAACTAAATCGTCACCCAGACGGTTTGGAGAAGTGTGTTGGTTGCGAACTCTGCGCCTGGGCATGTCCCGCTGATGCGATTTTGGTTGAAGGTGCAGATAACACCGAAGACGAACGGTTTTCGCCAGGTGAGCGATATGGTCGGGTTTACCAAATCAACTACTTGCGATGCATTTTCTGTGGACTTTGCATTGAAGCCTGCCCGACCCGCGCTCTTACTATGACAAATGAATTTGAACTTGCAGATCAAACACGCGAAAGTTTAATTTTCGAAAAGGAAGATTTGCTTGGCCCACTTATGCCAAACATGGTTGCTGCTCCACACAGTATGGTTGAAGGGGCAACCGAACGCGACTACTACTTAGGCAAAATTTCACGTGCAACAGACGCGCAGATTGCAGAAGTTGCAGCTCGTGCTGGACTTGATGCAAGTGAGGTGAACTAAGTGGAATTCACTTTCTGGATTTGCGCTGGTTTAGCAGTTCTAGGCGCACTTGGAATGGTCTTTAGCAAAAAAGCGGTGCACAGTGCATTGTTTGTCGCCCTCACGATGATCAATCTTGCAGTTCTTTATGCAGTACTTGAAGCTCCATTTCTTTCGATGGTTCAAATCATCGTCTACACAGGTGCTGTCATGATGCTGTTCTTGTTTGTTTTGATGGTGGTTGGTGTTGATTCAAGCGATTCACTAGTTGAAACAATTAAAGGTCAAAGAATCCCAGCTCTTCTAGGCGGCGCAGCACTTGCTGTCATGTTGGTTGGTCTACTCGGCAACATCACTATGACCAACATCGGATTTGATCATGCGTATGTCGCATACGATGGAAATCTCGAGGCACTTGCAGGTTTGATTTTCACAAATTACTTGTTTGCGTTTGAAGCTACGTCAGCGCTGCTAATTACAGCAGCACTTGGCGCAATGGTGCTAGCTCATCGCGAACATGCCGAAAAGCCACTAACTCAGCGCGATCGTTCTGAACTTAGATTCAAGAGTGGTAACCATCCAGGATCACTTCCATCACCTGGTGTTTATGCACGTCACAACGCGGTGGATGTTCCAGCTCTTTTGCCAGACGGCACGATGGCCGAAATTTCAGTTCCAAAGCCGCTGGCCGCACGTGGAGCTATTCGCCTGATCGATTTGGCGGACAAAGAAGAAGTCCGAGCATTAAACCGTGGTGAAGCAGTAATCACTGGCCAATCTAGCGACCTGGTGGAGGAATAAATGGAACTCAATAATTTCATTTTGCTTTCTGCAATTTTGTTTAGCATCGGTGCAGTCGGTGTTTTAGTTCGCCGAAACGCAATCGTGGTTTTCATGTCTGTTGAAATGATGTTGAATGCTGCAAACCTCGCATTTGTGACTTTTGCGAAAGCAAATGGATCAATCGATGGTCAAGTAATCGCATTTTTCGTAATGGTGGTAGCGGCTGCTGAAGTAGTAGTCGGACTATCAATCATCGTGTCAATTTTCCGAACTCGTCGCACAGCGTCGATTGACGAAGCTAGTTTGCTGAAGTTCTAGAAGAAAGAAGAGAGAAGTGACTGCTTACGCATGGTTACTAGTGGCATTACCGCTTGCGGGTGCCACTGTGCTCTTGCTTGGTGGCAAGCGGACTAACGCTTGGGGCCATTTACTTGGTACCGCGATGTCCCTTGGTGCTTTTGCTGTTGGTGTTGCCACATTCATAGAAATGTTGGCAAAGAGTGCAGAAGAGCGCGAAACCATCATTCATCTCTGGGACTGGATTGTGGTCGGCTCATTCCATGTGCCAGTTGCCTTCCAAATTGATCAACTATCAATTTCATTTGTTCTGCTAATCACTGGCGTTGGTAGCTTGATTCATATTTACTCAATTGGCTACATGGAACATGACGAAAATCGTCGCAAATTCTTTGCTTACTTGAACTTGTTTATTGCAGCGATGCTGGTTTTGGTTTTGGCAAACAACTACATGTTGCTTTACGTAGGTTGGGAAGGCGTAGGTCTTGCGTCCTACTTGCTAATTGGTTTTTGGATTCACAAACCATCAGCCGCAACCGCTGCAAAGAAAGCTTTTGTGGTCAACCGCGTTGGTGACATTGGATTGTCCCTTGCAGTTATGTTGATGTTCACAGCTTTCGGTGCAGTTACTTTTGGTGAAGTAAATGCCGCTGCTGAATCAGCTTCAACTCAAACTGCAACTTACATTGGTCTTGCACTATTACTCGCTGCTTGCGGTAAGTCTGCGCAATTCCCACTTCAGTCTTGGTTGCTTGACGCAATGGAAGGCCCAACACCAGTTTCAGCACTTATCCACGCTGCAACAATGGTTACCGCGGGTGTCTACTTGATCGCGCGCAGCCATGCAATTTATGAAATTGCACCGATAGCTCAAACCGCCGTCATTGTTATTGGCGGCATTACATTGCTTATGGGTGCGATCATCGGTACTGCGAAAGATGACATCAAGAAGGGCCTCGCTGGTTCAACTATGAGCCAAATTGGCTACATGATTCTTGGTGTCGGTCTTGGCCCGGTGGGTTACATCTTTGCTCTTTTCCACTTAATTACACACGGCTTCTTTAAAGCGGGAATGTTCCTAGGTGCAGGTTCGGTTATGCACGGAATGCATGACGATGTAAATATGCGCAACTATGGAAACCTTCGCACCGCAATGAAAATCACATATGCAACTTTCGGAATGGGTTTCCTTGCAATTATCGGTATCCCGCCATTTGCAGGTTTTTGGTCAAAGGACGAAATCATCGCCGCCGCGTTTAGCCACAGCACATTAACCGGCGTTGTCACTTTGGTTGGTGCAGGCATCACTGCTTTCTACATGACTCGCATGATGGCGATGACATTTTTCGGAACAGCTCGCTGGGAAGAAGGGATTCATCCGCACGAATCTCCAAAGACCATGACAGTTCCAATGATGATTCTTTCAATCGGTTCTGCTTTCGGCGGTATGTTGCTTTTGTTTGTAGCAAACATCGAATCATGGCTCGAACCAGTTGTTGGATTTGAACATGCACACGGCGGACCAGATTCTTCAGTCCTGATTCCGGTCACACTTACTATTGTTGCGATTGGCGCGATGATGGGCTGGGTGCAATACGCAAAGCGTGAAGTTCCAAAAGTTGCACCAGTTGATGTTTCGATATTCACAAAAGCTGCCCGTGCAGATCTTTATGGTGATGCTTTCAACGAAACAGTTTTCATGCGCCCAGGACAATATCTAACGCGCGCACTGGTCTATGTTGACAACAAAGTTGTTGATGGGACAGTCAATGGAACAGCTGGTTTGGTTGGAGTTTTGGCTTCACAACTTCGCCGCACTCAAACAGGTTTTGCCCGTTCCTACGCATTATTAATGGTGCTAGGCGTGGTTGTCATTGGGGCAGTAGTTGCGATTGTAGGGATGGCATAAATGAGTTTTTCACTTCCATACCTTTCACTACTTATTGCAATTCCATCTCTTGGAGCATTGCTTATCGGATTGTTACGCATAAACAATGAGGATCAAGTTCGCAAGATTGGTGTGACCTTCGCGCTCGCATCTACAGTTCTTGCAATCATGATGGTGGTCAACTATGACCCAAATGCAAACAGCGCAATGCAATTTGTTGAAACATATACCTGGATTCCACAATTCGGAACCTCGTTTGCACTTGGCGTTGATGGAATTTCATTAACTTTAATCTTGCTCGCAGCAATCTTGGTCCCAGTGGTTCTAATTGCCGGCTGGAAAGAATCAGAAGGACATCGCGGTTCTGTTCGCCAATACGTTGTTCTTACATTGGTAACTCAAGCAATGATGGTTGGAGTATTTGCAGCGACCGACGTATTTCTTTTCTACGTATTCTTCGAAGCAATTTTGATTCCAATGTACATCTTGATTGGCCGCTTTGGTGGTGCACGCGCTTCATATGCAGCAGTCAAGTTCTTGCTTTACAGTCTTGCTGGCGGTTTATTGATGCTAGTTAGCCTCATTGGACTTTGGGTTATTTCGAAAGAACAATTTGGCAAAGGCACTTTTGACTGGTTCGCATTGCAAGATTTGCAGATTGATGGCCCAACCCAGAACTGGTTGTTCCTCGGATTCTTTATTGCATTTGCAATCAAAGCACCGCTTTTCCCATTCCACACTTGGTTGCCAGATGCTGCCGGCGAAGCAACTCCAGGTAGCGCAACCTTGCTAGTCGGTGTGCTCGACAAAATCGGCACCTTCGGCATGATCCGTTATTTGTTGCCGCTATTCCCATTGGCAGTTGATTACTTCCGTCCAGTAATCATTGTGCTTTGCCTTGTCGGAATCATTTATGGCGCACTACTTGCAATCGGACAAAGCGACATCAAACGATTGATTGCTTACACATCTGTAAGCCACTTCGGCTTTATTGCATTGGGCATTTTTGCTTACACGTCACAAGGTATTTCAGGAGCTGTGCTTTACATGGTTAACCATGGTTTCTCAACCGCAGCCTTGTTCTTGATTGCAGGCTTCTTAATCAGTCGTCGAGGTTCTAAATTCGTTGAAGATTTTGGTGGCGTGGCAAAAGTTGCACCTCTGATGGCAGGTTCTTTCTTGCTTGCAGGTCTGTCTTCACTTGCCTTGCCTGGCATGTCCAGCTTCGTTAGCGAATTTCTGGTTTTAACCGGAACTTTCACACGTTATCCAATTCCTGCAGTGATTGCCACAACCGGAATTGTGTTGGCTGCGCTTTACATTTTGTTGATGATTCAGCGCACCATGACTGGTGAACCGAGCGACGAAGTGCGCAACACTGTTGGTGAACTAACAACCCGTGAAAAATGGGCTATTACTCCGGTCATAGCAATCATTTTGGTGCTTGGTTTCTTCCCGCAAGCGGTTTTGAATATCGTCAATCCAACGGTTGAACGAGTAATGATTTTGGTGGGTGCAACCGATCCACTGCCTACTCAAGGAGATAATTAATGAGCGCGGCACTGCTAGCGGAAATCACCGCACCAAAAATCAATTACTTCATGATTGCGCCAATATTGGTTGTGCTTGGTGGCGCTGTCCTCAGCGTTTTAGTTGAGGCTTTTTATCCACGCGAATCACGCAGAACTGCACAAATTTCATTGGTCTTGACCACTTTGTTCGTTGCATTTCTTGCAGTGTTAAATATCAAGGCTGACACAATCCTCGGATTCAGTATCGTGCATTCACTTGCAATTGATGGAGTTTCAATCTTCCTGCAAGGATTGATTATCTTGAGTGCGCTTGTCGGAGCATTGCTCCTAGCTGAAAATAGAATCGATCCACTTGGCGATGCATTTGCTGCACAATCCTCTGCGCTTCCAGGTAGTGAAGACGAACATGCGTTCACCGAAAGAGGCTGGTTCCAAACTGAGATTTGGCCTTTGTTCCTGTTCAGTGTTGGCGGAATGTTGATTTTCCCAATCGCAAACGATTTATTAACTTTGTTTGTTGCACTTGAAGTAATGTCATTGCCGCTCTACTTGCTAGCAGGTATGGCGCGCCGCCGCCGATTGCTCAGCCAAGAAGCTGCACTCAAATATTTCGTGTTGGGTGCATTTTCATCGGCCTTCATGCTTTACGGATCTGCGTTGGTTTACGGATTTGCAAACACTGTTGAATTTGGCAAAATCGAGAAGGCAATAACTGCAACAGCTTCAAATTCAAACCTAATTTTGATTGGTGCGCTGTTCATTCTGATTGGTCTGCTGTTTAAAGTAGGCGCAGCTCCTTTCCACCAGTGGACTCCAGATGTTTACCAAGGTGCCCCAACCGCAGTCACTGCATTTATGGGTGCTGCTACAAAAGTAGCAGCCTTTGGTGCGCTGCTTCGCATTTTCTATGTTTCATTCGCAGGTCTTGGTTGGGATTTAAACGGTGTGCTTTGGGCAATTGCAATTGTCACAATGCTAGTTGGAACCATCA
>JAHEEQ010000302.1 GCA_024640585.1 Micrococcales bacterium | reverse complement strand
CGAAGAACCCAGCGATTATTCCCCAAGCTGATTCAGGTGTCTGCGAAATTGAAATTTATTCACCAGCAGCTAATGGATACGAAGAAGTTTATGAATTTGTAAGTTTGCAAATGCTTATTCAAAACAAGTCTTCCAAGCCACAAAGTGTCACTGTCTCAAATATCACCAAGAGCGGTGTAACAGTTAAGTGGTTAAAACCATTCACCACAGGTAAAGCAAAACTGCTTCGCTATGAAGTTTCTTTCTTCCGTCAATCAAAACCAAAAGAGGTTCGATTAACTGTCAAGGTCTCACCTTACAAATTAAGGGCCGTTATCAAGAAACTCGCGGTGAATATGCCGTACATTGTTCGAGTTCGTGCAATTACAGCGGCTGGCACATCAGCTCCAAGTGTTGATGTGCGGTTCAAAACCAAGAAGAAATAACTAGTTGGCGGGGTTGGTCACATCAAATGGACCAGCCCACATGTCAAAGCCTGGTTCAATATCAGTTATTGCATACGTGCTGATTGCAGTTCGTATGTTTAGTGCCTTTGGAGCCGGTAGGCAGTCGCGCATGGTGCCAATTGAAAGCACTCCATCAGTATCAAGGTAGAGCCATGCGGAACATTGATCCCTGACTGTAAATCCGTTAAATTCAGAGATAGTCATTTCAACACCATCTGCAGAAATGCACTCATCGACATCAGCGACATAGCTAAATTGGATTGCGGTTTCCCAGGATACTGAATCTCTAATTTGCACACTGATTTGAGCGCCGAGTCCTGAATCTCGATTCCAGCTGTCTCCAAATCCACACCCATCTGAACCAAACAATTGTTTGGTTTCAAGATCTATGACTATGTCCCAGTACCCTTCCAAAGGTTCGTAGCTCGTCACAATTATCTTTTTCAAATCGCTTTGAGGATTGTCCATCTTCTCAGTTACAAAATTGGCGGTCCACATCCGATACATTGAATTGTCATCTAAAGTGCCTAGCTCAGGCTGTATTGGATTGGCTGTTGTATTTCTAAAATGCAAATTTGAAGTATCGACTTCATTCGCATCACGATCTGCCAACAATTCTGAGCGAATACTTTTGATTTGGTTTCTATATGCTGATATTCGCGTCATAACCACTGGCGCTTTCGTGCCACACTCATCAGCATTGCCGAAAGACACAACTCCAAGTAAGAAATACGAGCTATGCAAACGTCCAACAAGCGGCCCACCTGAATCGCCAAAACATCCAGAACTATAGGTTCCATTCGAATTCTTACGATTCACACCAATCTGATATTTAACATTGAAATTGCGGTATTCCGAATCCGCTTCCGCGTTATAGATATCTTGCACAACTTTGCGAAGATTTTTAGGGTTGCGACTCTTTTCAGTTTGCCCCCAGCCAAAAAGTGTCGGTTTACCTGCCAGCATTTTGTTAGCTTGCACTTTTGTTGGAATCTTCAAGTAAGCACTTGCATTGGCAGGGTTGTACAGATCAATAACTGCAAAATCACCTGCCAGTGTGTTTGAGTTGTACAAATCGATTCGGGACGATCGTGGCATCAAAACCTGACCGTGGTCGGTGCTGTTTGTTTGGTTGCGAACTACAACATACCCTTGAAAATTTGCAGCAGCTTCGATGCAATGCGCCGCGGTAATAACTGTATAAGGATCAACTAATGAACCTGTGCAGAAAAAGCCGTCGGCATCACGGTCGAATTGGGAATTAATCCCCCAAAGTGAAACCACCCACGGCGCTTCTATAGGTAAAACTTTTTTTGAGTCTGGATAAGTGATTGCAGAAACTGCAGATGTGCTCAAGAAACCAAGAACAACGAGTGCGATAACAACTTTGCGAAGCATTGACAGTTTCATAGGCGCAAACTATCAGCCAAAAAGCGAGAAGTGGCTGTGAAAAATCACAGCCACTTCTCAGTTAAGTCAAGAACTACTTTGCGAGACGAACGTTTCCAGCCTGTGGGCCTTTTGGTCCTTCTACGATTTCGAATTCAACGCGTTGATCTTGATCAAGCACACGGAAGCCATCCATATCGATAGCGGTGTGGTGTACAAAAACGTCGCGATCGGTTCCGTCTACAGAAAGAAAGCCGAAGCCCTTTTCTGAGTTGAACCACTTGACGGTGCCAGTCATTGTTGACATGCACATTCCTTACATGTTGCGGGATCGGCTCTAGTCGGA
>JAHEEQ010000300.1 GCA_024640585.1 Micrococcales bacterium | reverse complement strand
GAAGAGGATGCGGCTGACAAATTTGCGGCATTCATGCTGCTCAACTATGGTGGCGAAAAGGTTCTTAAACGGGCAACCTTATTTTTTCAAGACACGGCTATTGCAAAGTTCGATAAATTTATAGATCAAAAATGGGCGCAGATAAATGGCGCAAGCTCTGTTTATGGAGACGAACATTCGCTAGACCAACAAAGATTAGCCAACTTGGTTTGTTGGGGATATGGAAAAAATCAAACTGAATTTTTCCAGCTAGTTGAGCAAATTAAATTGCCACCGCGCCGTGCTTCAATGTGTTCAGAAGAAACAGAAAAAATGAACAGGGATATCAAGGTACTTTTTGGGGAGCGTCTCAGTGCAAACGCAAGCCCTTCATCTACTACTAACACGACACCACAATCGACCATTCCAACAGTTAACAAAGATGCTGCACTTGCCGCTGCTCAAAAGTACGCTTGTACTGTTTGCCACAAAATGGACGAGCGACTGATAGGGCCGTCGATGAAAGAAATATCTGCAAAATATCGTGGGTCAAGTGTAGATATGCTCGCATCTAAAGTTAGACGCGGGAGTGCCGGACAGTGGGGGCCGGTGCCAATGCCTCCACAACAAGTCATCCCCGATGATGAGTTAAGAACGGTTTTAACTTGGTTAACAGCTAACTAAACTGCGCCTCGCCGAATAAGTGCCTAACAACATTGGACGTACATATGAAACAATTTTTGCAGGCACTTATTTGCATTTGCCTTTCATGTCCTGTTTTTGCCGATACATGGGATTTGCGTTCTATCGCAAACTCAAGCAATGCATTCACAAATCTTCAAAAACAAGACCGAACAAGTTATGGCGTTCTAAATGTTAGCGACGCAAAATTAGTTCGCGACATTGTTGATAGATACAGTTTGCTATCTGGCATTTACCCAAGAATTTTTCTCAAGGATTCAATGGAGCTAAATGCTTCTGCTGGCTATATTGACGGTATCCCAATGCTATTTATCAATAAAAGCATGCTGGACGTTATAGCCAAAGATGAGGGTATGGCTGCAGCTCTACTTGGGCATGAAATGTCGCATTTGTACTTTCGGCACGGTGAAGCAAGAAAGGAAATACAAGCCACTGGTCAGCTAATTGGGTTGATTGCTGGTGTTGTACTGGAGGTGGCTACACAGAAAAAAACAGGGGTAACAAATGTTGGCGCAAACGTTGGCATGGCTATTGGCACTGCATACGTAACTTCATACACACGTGATAACGAACGAGAAGCCGATAAGCAAGGTATTGAGTGGGCAATCAAATCTGGTTATGACCCATACGGCGCATCACGTTTGTTTTCGGTCTTGGAACAAAACAGTGGTAACAGTGCTTTTCCATTTTTCCAATCGCATCCAAATCCTTCAGAACGAATTGAAACATCAAAGCAACTTGCTGCTTCTTATTTGCAGACCAAGAACAGTGTCGCCGCTATCACTATCCCACAGGAACTTGTTGAACTGAATAGGTTGATTGACGAAGAACGTGACAGCCAATCACCGAAAACAGAGGATGGTCGTCAAGGTGTTGCTGCGTTCAAAGCTGGGGACTATGAATTAGCACGGAGTAAATTCGAAGTATGCGGGAATGAAGATGTTGCCCTATGTGCTAACAATCTTGGTGTTATTTATCAACGTGGTCTCGGGGTGAATGCGGATAAAAGCCGTGCTTTAACGTATTACAAACTTGCAAGTGAAAACGGACTTGCGCTAGGCAAAGCGAATTACGCACGAGCAATTGCTAATGGTGATGAAGGCGTCATTGATCTTGAAAAAGTGCTACGACTTCAACTTGAAGCTGCAAAGCAAGGCTCGGCAAACGCTATGGGATCCGTTGCATACCTTGAGCAATTCAAAAGCGTTGCTCGGCATAAGTTAGAACATCCACCAAAAGATGTTTTAGTTAACTATGCCAAGGCATCTTCTATGCGTGGCGTAACTGATGGCTTTGTTGCTCTGGGAAGCTACTACCGCTCTGGCTTTGGTGTCGAGAGGAACCTGGAGTTCGCTGAACGTTACTTGTTAAAAGCTTCCGGAACTAATGACCCTAGAGCAGATGCAGATTTATTAATACTCTATTTGGATGAACAAAAAGACACTAAGAAAGCTGAGCAAATACGCGACCGAATTGTGAGCAAAAAATCAATTTCATCTGC
>JAHEEQ010000296.1 GCA_024640585.1 Micrococcales bacterium | reverse complement strand
GCCATAGAAACAATTATTGGATTGGCAACATCTTTCAGCGCCACAGCCACCGCACTTGCGCGAGCAAGGTGCCCCATGCCAACACCATTGCTAGTTGCAAGAATGATCGTTGGTTTGGACATGTCTCTAGCCTACCCTGAGTTTTTTCACATAATCCGCTTACTTTAAACAACATTTTGAGTACAGTAATGCGGGTGTCGACTACAGCGATTGTTTCAATCCGCGGACTTACCAAAACATTTGGGGGAGTCAAGGCGGTAGCTGGAGTTGACTTGGAAATTTTTGAAGGTGAATTTATTACCCTTCTTGGACCCTCGGGCTCTGGAAAAACGACGGTTCTTAGAATGATTGCAGGGTTCGAAAAACCAGATGCTGGAATAATTTTATTGGGTGGTAAGGATGTATCTCTGTTACCTCCTTACGATCGAGATGTGAATACTGTTTTCCAAGACTATGCACTTTTCCCTCACATGGATGTCATCACAAATATTGAATATGGATTGCGGGTCAAGGGCGTTGCTAAATCTGAACGTCGTTCACGAGCCCTCGATGCCCTTAAGCAAGTTCGTTTAGGGGGTTATGAAAATAGAAAACCTGCACAACTTTCAGGCGGGCAACGGCAAAGGGTTGCCCTTGCACGCGCTTTAGTAAATCGACCATCGGTATTACTGCTTGATGAACCGCTAGGTGCACTTGATCTCAAATTACGCGAACAAATGCAAATTGAATTAAAAGAACTACAGCGTGCTGTTGGAATCACTTTTATTTTCGTAACTCATGATCAAGAAGAAGCTTTAACTATGAGCGATCGAATTGCAGTTTTTAATAATGGAAATATTGAACAGTTAGGAACGCCCCGTGAAATTTATGAAAATCCAAAGAGTGCCTTTGTCTCTGAATTTGTTGGACAAACAAATAAAATCAGTATTGAAGGGCAATCGCTGAACATCCGTCCCGAATTTGTGACAGTGAGTACCACTGTGGGTGATGGGAATCGTAGGTATAAGGGTGTACTACGTGATGCGATCTTTGTTGGCGCATCCACTCGATACCTGGTTGATACTGAATTAGGTTCAACTGTCATCTCCACTAAGCCTGATGGGGAATTAAACATCGGAGATTCCGTAGTTGTTTCATGGGATAAAAATAGGGAATTCCTGGTTCATTAGATCTGGGGAACCATATTCAATGGCTGAATATGGCAACGTGTAGATGGAGGTACAGATGCATAAGAAGCGTCTGTTTTCACAAATTGCTGCTGCGTCTGTAGCGGTGCTTATTCTGGCTGGATGTAGTTCAAGTAGTGATTCTGCATCTAGCGGTGTTCCTAAGGTAGAAATGATGAAGGAGCTTGGCGCAGGTGAAGGCCAAGTAAATGTCGTCGCTTGGGCAGGTTATGTTGAGAATGGTTCAACAGATCCAAATGTTGACTGGGTAACTGGATTCGAAAAAGAAACTGGGTGCAAAGTAAACGTTAAAAATGGTGCAACTTCAGATGACATGGTTGCCCTTATGAAGACTGGAGAATACGACGTTGTCTCAGCTTCGGGTGATGCTTCACTTCGTTTGATTTATGGTGGAGATGTTGCCCCAGTTAACACCGATTTGATTCCAAACTATGCAGACATTTTTGAAAATCTAAAGATGCAACAATGGAACTCTGTTGATGGTGTCGCTTACGGTATTCCTCACGGGCGTGGTGCAAACTTACTGGCCTACCGCACAGATATTGTGAAGCCTGCGCCAACATCTTGGGGTTCTGTCTTTGACGCAAACTCCCCATATAAGGGCAAGATCACGGCATACGATTCTCCAATTTATCTTGCAGATGCTGCTCTTTACTTAATGAAAACAAATCCAGAACTTGGAATTAAATATCCTTACGCTCTTGATCAGACACAATTTGATGCCGCTGTAGAACTTTTGAAAGCGCAAAAGCCTTTGATTGGTGAGTACTGGGGCGATTACCTAAAACATGTCGCATCACTTAAGTCTGGTGGAACTGTTTTGGGTACAACTTGGCAAGTTAATATCAATCTTGCTAAAGGTGAAGGCACAAAGGTTGAAGGTATCAAGCCAATTGAAGGATCTACTGGCTGGTCTGATACATGGATGATTAGCAGCAAAGCTAAAAATCCAAACTGTGCATACATGTGGATGAATCACATTGCATCTCCTGCAGCGAATGCAG
>JAHEEQ010000295.1 GCA_024640585.1 Micrococcales bacterium | reverse complement strand
GACTGGGTAATCGATATGGGACCAGAAGGTGGATTCCGTGGGGGATTAGTTGTTGCAGAAGGCACACCTGAGGCTGTTGCAAAGGTGAAGGAAAGTTACACAGGGCAGTTCCTTGGTGAAATTTTGGCAACTAATCGAAAAGCTCCAGCGAAGAAGTAATGCAATGGCAGATCCACAAAGTTATCGGCCAAGCAATATCCCTGAGCATCCTGGTGTTTATCGCTTTTACAATAAGCAGGACAAAGTAATTTATGTTGGTAAGGCCAAGAATTTAAAGAATCGATTAAGCAATTACTTCCAGGCAAACCTTGCCACTAAGACTTATCGCATGGTGCACGAAGCGGTACGTGTTGATTGGACCATTGTCAGTACAGAACTTGAAGCGTTGGCTTTGGAGTTTAGTTGGATCAAGCAGTATCAACCTAAGTACAACGTTCAATTTAAGGATGACAAGTCTTATCCCTACTTAGCTTTATCTCTCAATGATGAGTACCCGATGATATTTATTACTCGTAAAGACAAGCGTCCTGGGCTTAAGTACTTTGGTCCCTACACAAATGCATGGGCTTTGCGAAATACCTTTGAAGTACTGCTCAAGGTTTTTCCAGTTCGCTCATGTTCATCGGCTAACTTTACCCGTGCGCAAAAGAGTAAGCGCCAATGCTTGTTAGGGGATATTGGCAAGTGTGCCGCACCATGTGTTGGCTGGATATCTAAAGAAGATCATCAGGATCTTGCTCAAAAACTCAATCAATTCATGGAGTCCGGAATGGAAAACATTCTGCCAAAACTGCATGAAGAGATGCGCAATGCAGCAGACAATGAAGAGTTTGAACGAGCAGCACGTCTACGTGATCAAATTGAATCCTTTGAAAAAGCTCAAAAATCAACTGAAGGAAACTTTTCAGATGATCTAGATGGAGATTTTATTTCAATCTATCAAGACGGCTTCCATGCTGCTGGTTCGATTTTCTCGATGCAACGCGGTTCAGTAAAGGGTTCTCGTTCCTGGATAGTTGATCAAGAGATGGTTCTTGAAGGTCAAGATGTGATGACATCCCTGCTGTACTCAATCTACGGGTCAGGTGCGATCTCAGTTCCAGGTAACATTTATATAAACGCCGATTTGCACGAAAAGGATCAACTAGAGCAGTGGCTTGCATCCATTGGTGGCTCAAAGGTTGAGATCAAGCTTCCGCAACGTGGAGAAAAAGTTGAACTTCTAGATACAGTAAAACGAAATGCTCAATACTCACTCATTCAATACTTAAGTAAACGAGCAACAGATGCAGCCGTTTCGGGCAAAGCGCTCACAGAGATCGAAGAGCAATTAGATCTTGGACGAACTCCTCTTCGAATCGAGTGTTTTGATATCTCAAATATTTCAGGCACAAGTGTCGTGGCTTCTATGGTCGTTTTTGAAGATGGAATGGCCAAGAAGAGCGAGTATCGACGATTTATTATCAATACTGACGAGGGTTTTGATGACACTCGAGCGATGCATCAGGTAATCACCAGACGTTTAAAGAGATTGATCGATGATCGTAAGGAAAACGAAGCAGAGGTTGCCGAACTTGGCGGCAAGCCAAGTAAATTTGCCTATCCTCCTCAACTCATTGTTGTGGATGGAGGTGCACCTCAGGTTAATGCAGCTGCACGAGCACTCAGTGAACTCGGAATCACAGATATCGCATTGTGCGGGTTGGCTAAACGATTAGAAGAGGTTTGGATCGCAGGGTCGAGCGATCCTTTGATTTTGCCTCGTAATAGTGAAGGGCTGTACCTGCTTCAACGCATTAGAGATGAAGCGCATCGCTTTGCAATCTCATTCCATCGGTCACGTAGATCAAAGATCATGCTGGAATCAATCTTGGATGATATTCCTCAACTCGGATCAGCTCGTAGGGCAGCTCTACTAGAACGCTTCGGATCAGTTGCAGCCATTCGCAAGGCAAAGGTTGAAGAGATTGCAGCAACGCCAGGAATTGGGTCGAAGATCGCTTCAATTATTGAGGAACACCTGACTTTAATCACCTCACAAAAAATTAATGTCCAAACCGGCGAAATTGTAAAAGAGTGATCATGGTAGAAAAATTCTTCGAAAAGTCGGTAGAGGATCAAAAACAATCTCTTACCATTTTTGCCCAGGATATATTGAAAAAATATGGCATTGAGAATGCAAAGGTTGAATGT
>JAHEEQ010000003.1:12140-47755 GCA_024640585.1 Micrococcales bacterium | reverse complement strand
AATCAACAACAACGCCATCTTCAGCCAAAACAACATTGTTTGGATTTACACCAGACTTGATGGCAAGGTTTGCATTTGCCCGCAAGTGGCGGGGTTCGCCATGCACTGGCATAACATTCTTCGGCTTCACAATGTTGAATGCATAAAGAAGCTCACCCGCTGCTGCGTGACCAGAAACATGAACAAGTGCATTGCCTTTGTGGACCACTTGTGCACCGAGGCGCATCAAGCCGTTGATTACACGATTTACTGAATTTTCATTGCCTGGAATCAAAGATGAAGCCAAAACAACTGTGTCATTTTGGGTTATAGCAATTTTGTGGTCTTTATTCGCCATACGAGAAAGTGCTGCCATTGGTTCACCTTGTGATCCAGTGCTTATCAAAACCACTCGGTTGTCAGGAACCTCATCAATGCTTTCATTCGATATCAAGACACCATTTGGAATATTTAGATATCCCAAATCCTTAGCAACATTCATATTGCGCACCATCGAACGGCCAATAAAAGCGATTTGACGGTCGTGTGAAACAGCTGCATCAATTACTTGTTGAATTCGATGTACGTGTGATGCAAAAGATGCAACCACGATTCGTCCAGGCGCACGAGCAAAAACCCGATCTAAGACCGGAATGATGTCACTCTCACTTGGAACAAATCCTGGGACTTCTGCATTGGTTGAATCAACCATAAATAAATCGACTCCTGCATCACCCAAGCGTGCAAAAGTATTTAAATCAGTAATTCGCCCATCTAGTGGCAACTGATCCATCTTGAAATCACCAGTATGCAAAACCACACCAGCTTTTGTTTTGACGGCAACTGCAACTGCATCTGGAATTGAATGATTGACCGCAACAAACTCAACTCCAAACTCATCTAAAACTATTTCGTCGCCTTCGCGAACTTCATTTAATTTCGCATTGATTCGATGTTCTTGAAGTTTTGCATTTACAAAAGCTAAAGTGAGTTTCGTACCGTAGATAGGAATATCGACACGGTTGCGCAGTAAATAAGGAACAGCTCCAATATGGTCTTCGTGACCATGTGTCAGAACCAGACCTGAAATATCTTGATAGCGTCCTTCAAGATAAGAGAAGTCCGGCAGAATTAAATCAACACCTGGTTGGCTTTCTTCTGGAAACAAAACGCCGCAGTCGATAATCAAAATCTTGCCATTGATTTCAAGGCAAGCCATATTTCGGCCAACTTCGCCGAGCCCACCAAGTGCAATGACTCGTAAAGTGTCACTAGCTAAAGCTGGAGGTGCATTTAAATCACTATGCGACAAAATCACAGCTGAAAGCCACCTGCACGCAAATCAAGTTTGAGTTGATCTCGCAATATTTGATTAGCAGCAACTAGTGGCAAACGAAGTGGGCCACCGCCAGGACGACCTAATAAATCTAAAGCTGCCTTTGTCATTATTGCACCGCCAACTTTTGTCATGATGCCAGTTGTGATTGGAACCAAGTCGAGATTGATTTGTTTTGCTTTATCAACATCACCCGCGCGAAAAGCTGCAGCCATTGCCTGGAATCGGTCTGCAACTAAGTGTCCAGTTACACTGACGAATCCGATTGCGCCAACTGCAAGTAATGCAAGATTTAATCCATCATCACCTGAATAGTATGGAAGGCCAGTTGCATGCATTACTTGTTGAGCTGCAAACGGATCGGCTTTTGCATCTTTGTTGGCAACAATGCGTGGATGTTCTGAAAGTTTTATCAAGGATTCAGTAGTGATTTGGATTCCAGCACGGCCTGGAATGTCGTATGTCATTACGCCAAGATCGGTTGCGTCTGCAACAGCTTGGAAGTGAGCAACTACACCCTCTTGAGGTGGTTTGTTGTAATAAGGACAGACAACGAGCAAACCGTTGGCTCCAGCTTTTTGAGCATCTTTCGCATGTTGAACTGAATCTGCCGTGTCATTATTACCAACTCCGGCAACAATGTGAATTGAATCCCCTACAGCTTCACGCACGACTTTTACAAGCTGTGCCTTTTCTTTTGGCTCTGTCGTTGGAGCTTCACCAGTTGTTCCATTTACAACAATGCCGTCATTGCCAAGTTTCACTAAATCAACAGCCAATGCTGCCGCTTGATCGAAGTCAATCTCCAGGTTCGGCTTGAAAGGAGTAACCATCGCTGTGAGCATGGTGCCGAATGGCATTTCCTTTGTCGATTTTGGAGACATAAAAACCTCTTAAGGTGCTACTCGACCGTTTTTAACGAATGCTGCGTGTGTGAGCGGCATGAGTTTTGCCCATTCCGCTTCGTACTTCTCGCCCACCATTTCAATTTCGCGTTGTGGGAAAGATGGGAACTTGCTGTCTTCGCTCTTGGTGCGCAGTGACAAGAAATTCATCATTGCACGAGCGTTCATTGTCACGTATGCGCTTGAATAAATTGTGAGTGGCAAAACGATGCGTGCAACTTCGCGTGCAACTCCTGCATCCAACATTTTTTGATAAGAATCGTATGCGGTTTCGCAAGCGCGTTTTGTTTCAGCAGTTACGGTGTCGAACTGCTCCTTTGTACCTTCGATGAAATCGTATGCGCCGGCTTTTCCAACCTGAACCAAGCGACGTTCTGGGCCTGGCGTATAGAAAACAGGTTCAAGAACTTTGTAACGACCGCTTTCTTCATTGTAAGAAGCGATGCGGTGACGAAAATGTTCGCGCCACATAAAGATTGGAGCTTGTACGAAAAAAGTCATTGAGGAATGCTCAAACGGGCTGCCGTGGCGATCGCGCATCAGGTAGTCAATTAGCCCACGTGAACGTTCTGGATCAGTAGTTATGTCGTCTAGAGATTGCTCGCCTTTCGTTGAAACTCTCGCTGCCCAAATTACATCTGCATCAGATGCGGCTGCTTTAACTAGTTCAACGGTTACGTCACTTCTAAATCGGATTTGTTCACTAGACACGGGTTTCCTCCTGAGCGCAAGCCTACCCGTGAGCCTTTGCAAACCCTCGTACTGCTCGGGGCGGTTTGCCTACCGCTTCTGAGCAGAACTCGTGAAGGGCTCGTGAGCCTTCTGTGAACTAGTGAGAGTTAAGTGCGCTTACTGTGAACAATCGCAGTGCTATTCAAGGGGGAGGAACCCATGCCACTATCTGTATTTGTAATTGCAGACAGTCTTTCTCAACAAAAGGCTGTCTGCAAAATCTATGACACTGCAGGTTTTCGGACCTATAGTCACTACCAATCTCAAAATCCAATTAGTGAAATGCAACTTGCAAAACCAGATGTTGTAGTTATGGCAACTGAAAATGGAATTGGTGATGTTATTTCGATGTGCCAAAAAGTAAGAACTCAAATGAATGTACCAGTGATAGTTTCGCCGATGTTTCATGATGAAGTTGAGGAACTCACTTGCCTTTCAGCTGGAGCAGATGACTACATTTCTCGTGATCGAAATCAAAGAATTTTGGTCACGAGAACCAATGCGGTAATAAATCGCGAAAAATCTCGGCAAAATCCAACCAAGAATGTCTTGGAACATAAAGATTTAAAAATGAGTTTGGATAATCGAATCGCTGTTATAGGCGAAAGAATTTTAAACCTAACTCGAACCGAATTCGAGTTACTGGCAATATTGATGCACAACAAGCATCGAGTGGTTCACAGACAAGAATTGCTCGATCGAGTTTGGGGAACCTGGTTTGGTGACGACCATATCCTCGAAGTGCATATCTCGAGATTGCGTCGCAAAATAGAACTAAATGGCGGACCACGAATTGCTGTTGCAGTGCGTGGAGTTGGTTATCGCCTAGATGTAGCGCAAATAACTATCTAATTCGTGACAATAAGCGGCCAAACTATGCTTCCATCCGTGTTCAACTCCAGCGAGATTTCCACCCGTCGCAAAATCATGCGCGACGCGATAGGAATTGGGTTGGGTGTTGCAACTTATGGACTTTCATTTGGTGCTTTGGGGACAGCAACGGGTTTAACCCTGTTAGAAACTCAGTTGCTCTCTCTGATCATGTTCACAGGCGGCTCGCAATTCGCACTTGTCGGAACTTTTGCCGGTGGCGGCGGTGCAATTTCAGCCATTTCAGCAGCCTCACTATTGGGTGTTAGAAATCTCGCGTATGCAGTTCGTAATAACTCACTTTTAAAACCACACGGTTGGCAACGACTTCTCGGCGCTCAATTCACAATCGATGAATCAACCGCAATGGCCCTTGGACATGAAAAAGGTGCGGATGGAATTGCTGGTGCCAAATATGCCTTTTGGGCAACAGGTGCAAGTGTGTTTATCTTCTGGAATATTGCGACTTTGCTTGGAGCAGTAGCTGTTTCCTTGGTTGGAGATCCAAACACCTATGGCTTAGATGCAGCTATCGGTGCTGGCTTCATTGCCCTTCTGTGGCCACAAATTAGTAACAAGTTCAATTTTCTCGTCGCAATAGTTTGCGGCGCTGTTGCAATTATTGCCATCCCGCTTATGCAACCTGGTGTGCCAATTCTTATAGCTGGATTGATTGCCGCTTTCATGGCTTGGATTAAGGCGCTTGCAAATAATGAGTGAATATTTCTGGCCAGTAATCATCGCATCCTTGATTGCGTTTGCTTTGAAGTTCGCTGGATTTCTAGTACCTCGAGCAATTTTGGAGCACGATTTATTCAAGAAAATCATTCCAGTCTTGCCAATAGGAATGCTTTCAGGATTGATCGCGGTTCAAGTTTTAGCAGCAAAACAAGAAATAGTTTTCGATGGCCGAATCGCAGGCATTCTGGCAGGCATGATTGCTCTAGTTTTCAGAGCACCATTTATCGTAGTTGTGATTGTGGCAGCCGCCGTAACTGCCATCGGCCGCGCTAAAGGTTTTTGGATTTAGTTTCTGATCGAAAAATTTTTTCTGCTTTCCGCATAGCTTCCCTAGCCCGTTTACGGTCCCTAGCTTCATCGTAAGCAAGCGCTACTCGAAACCAAGCTCTCCAAGATTTTGGATTTACTTCAACTTCTTTGGCAATTTCTGCAAACCGTACATCCGCTACCGTTTTTTCGGTCTGCCCTGAGGGTGTGTGAGTAAGAGAATCTTCGAGCAATTGGTGCTCTGCATCTAAGACTGTTGACATCTGCGAAATGTGTAAGCCAAACAAAATTTCGCGAATAATAAGCAGCGCCGAGATAGAAATTACGACAAGAACTGAGCCAGCAAATATCGTGCCAGCCATAGTTTCGGTTTGACTAATTTGCATCGCTCGAATGGTCGCAATTAATAAGTAACTCAAACAAGCAGCCGAAATAGCTACAACTGCAATTTTGGTTTTCACGATTATTTAGAAACCGAGGTACTTATCTAGACCGATTGTCAAACCTGGATGGTCAAAAACTCCGCGGATACCAGTTAGGACTCCTGGCATGTATGCAACTCGATCGAATGAATCATGGCGAATCGTGAAAGTTTCACCGATGTCGCCAAAAATTACTTCTTGATGAGCAACTAGTCCGCGCAGACGAACCGAGTGAATTGGCACTCCGTCAACATTTACTCCACGTGCATTCATGAATTTTGGTTCAGTTGCATCTGGTTGTGGTGGCATATTGGCGGCAGTACGTGCTTTAGCAATTGCTTTAGCAGTGTGAATTGATGTGCCTGAAGGTGCATCAACTTTGTTTGGATGGTGAAGTTCTACAATTTCGACAGACTCAAAGAAACGGGTAGCTTCACTTGCAAGTCGGGTCATCAAAATTGCACCAATCGAAAAGTTTGGAGCAATCAAAATTCCGGTTTCTGGTTTTTCTTTCGACCATTTTTCAATCTCAGAAATTCGGTCCTCAGTGAAACCTGTAGTTCCAACGACGGCATGAACTCCATTGTGAATTAGCCAATCGAGATGCGACATAACTACATCAGGTGTGGTGAAATCGACAACTACATTTGCACCTTCGCTAGCAAGTGTTGAAACAGCGTCGCCAGCATCTAGTGCCGCTACTAGTTTCATATCTTTAGATTCGCTAATTGCCTTGCAAACCTCAGCGCCCATGCGGCCTTTTGCTCCGAGCACACCTACGCGTAGGACCATGTCAGGTCACCTTTCGCTTAATTGAAGACTGAAATTCTCTTACAGATTTGTACGGTCCTGCAACACCCAATATTGGCTTTTGAGTGAAGAACTGATCAATCACTTCGTGAATTTCTTCACTTGAGACCTCATCTACGCGTTGCAATATTTCGTCAACCGAAGGTAATTCACCTGTGACTAGTTCTGCCTTTGCAATTCTGGTCATGCGACTAGTGGTGTCTTCTTGGCCTAAAACAAGTCCGCCGCGCAATTGACCTTTGCCTCGTTGGATTTCGGCATCCGAAATTCCGTGATTTACGAGATCCTTTAGAGTCATTTCAATAACTTCTACGGCTTGACCCATCTTCTTTGGAGTGGAACCCGTGTAAATACCAAAGTAACCAGTGTCTGCAAAACTATTTAGAAACGAATAAACCGTGTAGGCCAACCCACGCTTTTCGCGTACTTCTTGAAACAAACGCGATGACATACCGCTTCCAAGTACAGAGTTCATAACCCCAACTGCATAGCGGCGCTGATCTCCGCGAGCGAAGGCAGGCACACCCCAGACTAGGTGAGCTTGTTCGGTTTCGCGGGTAATTAATTTAATTTGCGATTGCGGGATGAAATTTCTTCGGGATTTGCGACGTTCGCTTGGCAATGCGTTACCACCAAGCACATGTTTGAATCCTTTTCGAACTGCTGCCACAACTTCGGCATGGTCAATAGCACCAGCGACAGAGATAACTAAGTGATTCGGTTTGTAATGATTCTTATAAAACTTCCAGACCGAATCGCGCTTCGCTGCTTTTATGGTTTTTACAGTTCCAAGAATTGGTCTACCCAAATCTGAATCGCCAAACATAGCTTTATTGAATGCCTCATGAGCATTGTCTGCGTAATCATCTTCATACTTTGCGATTTCTTCAAGGATAACTTTTTGTTCCTGTTTGAAATCAGCGGGCGTGATAATTGAGTTTGTCAGCATGTCAGAAAGAATTTCAACACCCAGGGTCATGTCTTGATCTAACACTTTGACGTAGTAGCAGGTGTATTCCTTGCTAGTAAACGCATTCATTTCACCACCAACCGCATCAATTGGCGAAGAAATATCTAACGCATTACGGGTGTGCGTGCCTTTGAAAAGCAAATGCTCTAGGAAGTGCGCTGAACCAGCCATTTCTGGAGTTTCATCACGCGAACCAACACCAGCCCACATACCGATTGCGACTGAGCGCACTCCCGGAATGTATTCAGTGATCACACGAAGGCCACCAGGAAGGACAGTTCTTTTTACAACCGAGCCGTCATCGTTTTTTTGTAAAACTTTGGTGGACCCAGGTTTCTGCAAACGCGCAGAAGGCAGGGGTGAATCCCCTGCCTTCTGTCGCTTGTTAGAACTCATTATTCAGAATCAGATGTTTCTGCTTTGTCGCCATCTTCATCAACCACAGCCAGTGACAACTTGCCGCGCGGATCAATTTCAGCGATTTCAACATAGATCTTTTGACCGATGCTGACTACATCATCAACATTTTCCACACGCTTGCCACCAGCAAGTTTGCGAAGTTGAGTAATGTGCAATAGACCATCTTTGCCAGGAAGCAATGAGATGAATGCACCGAAAGCGGCAGTCTTGACTACTGTTCCCATGAAACGTTCGCCAACTTCAGGCATGTGTGGATTTGCAATTGCGTTTACAGCTTGACGAGCTGCTTCTGCAGATGCACCATCGTTTGCACCGATGTAAACAGTTCCATCATCTTCGATTGAAAGATCTGCGCCAGTGTCTTCTTGAATCTGGTTGATAACTTTGCCCTTAGGCCCAATTACTTCACCAATCTTGTCGACTGGAATTTTCACTGCGATGATGCGAGGTGCGTAAGGTGACATTTCGTCCGGTGCATCAATTGCTTGTGCCATTACATCAAGAATGGTTAGACGAGCATCACGAGCTTGAGTTAAGGCTCCTGCAAGAACTGATGCTGGAATACCATCTAGTTTTGTATCCAACTGCAAGGCAGTTACGAATTCGCTAGTTCCGGCAACCTTGAAGTCCATGTCGCCAAATGCGTCTTCTGCACCAAGAATGTCTGTGATAGCAACGTATTCACGTTTTCCGTCGACATCATCTGAAATCAGACCCATCGCAATACCTGCAACAGGAGCCTTCAATGGAACACCTGCATTTAGTAATGACATTGTTGAAGCACAAACCGAACCCATTGAAGTCGAACCGTTTGAACCTAGAGCCTCCGAAACCTGACGGATTGCATAAGGAAATTCTTCACGAGTTGGAAGTACCGGAACGAGTGCACGTTCGGCCAAAGCACCGTGACCGATTTCGCGACGCTTTGGAGTACCAACACGACCTGTTTCACCAGTTGAGTAAGGCGGGAAGTTGTAGTTGTGCATGTAACGCTTTGAAGTTTCTGGCGACAAAGTGTCCAGTTGCATTTCCATTTTCAACATGTTCAATGTTGTGACACCCATGATTTGGGTTTCGCCGCGTTCAAACAACGCAGAGCCGTGCGTGCGAGGAATAACTGCAACCTCTGCAGACAACTGACGAATATCTGTGATTCCGCGACCATCGATACGAACCTTGTCGCGCAAGACACGTTGGCGAACAACTTTCTTGGTGACGCTTCGAAGTGCTGCTGCAATTTCTTTTTCGCGATCGGCAAATTGCTGAGCAAGTTGATTGATAACATCTTCTTGGATGCGATCTAGCTCTGCTTCACGTTCTGCCTTTGAAACAATTGTCATTGCTTTTGAAATAGCATCTTTTGCAATTTTTTCAACTGCAGCATATGCATCTTCTTGGTAATCCAAGAAGACTGGGAATTCTTGAGTTTCGCGAGCTGCTTGAGATGAAAGTTTTGCTTGCGCTTCACAGATTGTGCGAATAAAGCCCTTTGCCGCTTCAAGACCTTCCGCTACAACTTCTTCGGTAGGAGCTTTTGCGCCATCTTTTACTAAACGAAGAGTTGAGCTAGTTGCTTCGGCTTCAACCATCATGATTGCAACGTCACCATCAACGATGCGACCTGCAACTACCATGTCGAAAACTGCATCTTCTAGTTGGTCATGTTGCGGGAATGCAACCCATTGACCCTTAATCAAAGCAACGCGCACGCCGCCGATTGGTCCTGAGAATGGCAAACCTGCCAACTGAGTTGACATTGATGCAGCATTGATTGCGATTACGTCATACAAGTGTTGCGGATTCAATGAAAGTACAGTTACAACAACCTGAACTTCGTTGCGCAAGCCTTTGACGAATGCTGGTCGAAGTGGGCGGTCAATCAAACGGCAAGTGAGGATTGCATCTTCAGTTGGACGACCTTCGCGACGGAAAAATGATCCTGGGATGCGGCCAGCTGCGTACATTCTTTCTTCAACATCCACGGTTAGTGGGAAGAAGTCGAATTGATCGCGTGGTGACTTTGATGCAGTAGTTGCAGACAACAACATGGTTTGATCGTCAAAATAAACAACTGCAGAACCTGATGCTTGACGTGCAAGACGACCAGTTTCAAAGCGGATGCGACGAACGCCAAATGCGCCGTTGTCGATCACTGCTTCTGAGGTAAAAACTTCGGGACCCGTCATGGGTACCCTCCTTTGTATTGATTAGGAGGCCCAGTTGTCCGTTTGGATCGAATCGTCGATCGAAGCACGCGAAATTATTTCGAATGCCACTACCGAGGACCGACCCTAAGACACATACTGCGCCTCATTGCGGTGATTTCTATATTTAATTTTGTGAAGGCATCCACCCTTTCGAGTGGATGCCTCGTTTACAAACTATCGACGGATACCTAGACGTTCGATTAGAACACGGTAGCGATTGATGTCAACTTTTTGCAGGTATTGCAAAAGGCGGCGACGACGACCAACTAGCAGTAGCAAACCGCGACGGCTGTGGTGATCGTGTTTGTGAGTCTTTAGGTGTTCAGTCAAATGATTGATACGTGATGTAAGAATCGCAACCTGAACTTCTGGGCTGCCTGTGTCACCTTCGGTGCGGGCATAGTCAGCCATTAGGTTTTTCTTGTCAGTAGACATTTTTTCTCTCGCGAACGCGGGTAATTGTCACGGATGGCTAAGGCGTTCGACTCGCTCACCGTCTTGCTAATGTTTTAGCGGGCGAAGGCTACCAAAGGCACTCACAATCGACCAATTTATGAGCCAATTTGAGGCTAAATCCCAAGAGACTGTCGAGTATTTTCAACATCCGAGCCAATGGCCTTGATGAGCTCATCTAGGGATGAAAAAGCCCACATTGGCCGCAAGAACGACACAAACTCAAGCGCAACATTTGCGCCATAGAGGTTGATACCGGATACATCTAGCGCATATGCCTCGATGGTGCGGGTTTCAATATCGGTGAAAGTCGGATTGGTGCCGATCGAAATAGCCGCTGGCCATTTTTCATTAGTTTCTAGATTCGTGAGCCATCCGGCATATACCCCATCTGCTGGAATTGCTTGACGAAAACTTGGCGCAATGTTTGCGGTTGGAAAACCAAGTTCCCTTCCACGCTGTTGGCCATAAATAACTTCACCTTCAATCCGGTGAGGCCTGGTCAATAGATTGTTCGTTAAATCAAGTTTTCCATCACGAAGTGCATGGCGGATTCGAGTTGAAGATACTCTCTCATTTTCAAAATTCACATGACCAACTTCGGTGACCTGTAATCCAGAAGTTTCTAGGTCATTAGATGTTCCTGCCGCAGATTTGCCAAAACGGAAACCCATTCCAACAATTACATGTTTTGCATCTAGTTCATCAATCAATATTTGCTCAATAAATTCTTTTGGTGTTAAGTTCGAAAGGTTTGCATCAAAATCACAAACTTTTACGAATTCAATTCCAAGGTCTTTCAAAAGTTCAATTCTCCTTGAAATACTGCTCAATGAATCTACTTGCAAGCCGCGCACAACGCTCATGGGATGCGGATCGAAAGTTAGAACAATCGGAGTCAAGCCAGTAGATTTTGAAACGCGAAGCGTCTCTTGCACTAGTGCTTGATGGCCAAGATGCACGCCGTCGAAAACACCAATCGAAACTACAGAAGACATACGAAAACTCTAGTCTGCTAATTCCGTGGTAATTACGGCGCGATAAGAAAGCTCTGCCGAATCTGTCTTTTCAACAATTGCCATAACTTGATTCAGATGCGTGATAGCCGACAGACCATGAAAGCGAACTACTTCACTTTTAAGAGGCTTTCCAAAAGTGATTTCTTTGGCGATTTCTGCTTCAACTTCAGTAACCTGCAAAACACCTTTAGTCGCGTCATATAGACCAATAAGGTTTAAATCGGCAGTTATCTCTTGAGCGCTTTCAATTGAAAACGGTGCGACCAAAGTTCTGCGAAGTGCAGTCAAATGTCCACCAACTTTCAAGTCCGTGCCAGTATCGCGGGCAATCGAACGTATGTAAGTTCCAGCAGTACATTTCACTCGAATATTTACGTCTAAAAATTCTGCGACTCGAACAATTTGTTTAATTTCAAGTTCGAATATTTCAACTTCTTTTGGTTTGAGTTCGAATTCAACACCTTCTCGAACTAAGGCATGCGCTCGTTTGCCATCAATTTTCTTCGCGGAAACTTTAGATGGAAGTTGGGATATTTTTCCTAAGTTTTTCAAAAGCGCAGCTCGCACTTGTTCGTCAGTCAAATGAGATGCATCTGCAGTTTCGACTACTTCTCCATCAGCATCATCTGAAATTGTTGATTGTCCGAATCGAATTGTCGCTTCGTATTCCTTTGCGCCAGCCACAATGAAATCTAGTAATCGAGTAGCTTGATTAACTCCCAAAACCAATACACCTGTCGCCATTGGATCAAGAGTTCCTGCATGACCAACTTTTTTGGTGCCGAGTTTTTTTCGAATAGCTGCCACAACATCATGCGATGTGACACCCTGCGGTTTATCGATAACGATAATTCCGCTTTCCCTAAAGGTCATGATTATTCAGATTCAGGACGTTTATATGGATCTGCATCGCCAGCAAATTGTTTTCCAACTGCCTGCTCATGAACTTTTGCATCATTTGCTGCAGCTTCTTGAAGTAACGCATCAATATGCGCTGCTGTCTCTGGCAATGCATCAGGAATAAAAGTAAGTGACGGCGTGTGCTTCATACCTAGCCGCTTGCCAAGTTCAGTTCGTATCACACCTTTTGCAGAATTTAGCGCTATAAGAGTGTTTTCACGAGCGTCATCATCGCCGAGCACTGTGAAAAACACTGTGCCTTCGCGCAAATCAGATGTGAGTCGAGCGGCAGTAAATGTGACAAAGCCGATGCGCGGATCTTTGATTCGCATTTCAACTGTCTCCGCCACAATCACCAAAATACGTTCAGCGATTTGGCGAGCACGAGCGGCATCGGCCATGTCACACCTTCTTCAATCTAAGAAATTAAGCGCGAGGCTTTTCTTTCATTTCCCATGTTTCAATAACGTCTTCAGGTTTGATGTCATTGAAGCTTCCAAGTCCAATACCGCACTCGAATCCTTCGCGAACTTCGGTTGCGTCATCTTTGAAGCGGCGCAATGAATCGATAGTTAGATTGTCTGCAACTACGATGCCATCGCGAACCAAACGAGCTTTGGTATTTCGCTTAATGGTTCCGCTGCGAACAATGCAACCAGCGATTGTTCCGACCTTAGATGATTTGAAGACTTCACGAACTTCAGCTGTACCCAATTCAGATTCGACGAATTCAGGTTTAAGCATGCCTTTGAGGGCTTGTTCGATTTCTTCAATTGCTGCGTAAATGACCGAGTAGAAACGAATTTCAACTCCTTCACGATCAGCCAAGTCACGAACCTGTCCTTCAGGGCGCACGTTGAAGCCGATGACGATTGCATCTGATGCTGCAGCCAAAGTGACGTCACTTTGGTTGATCGCACCAACACCGCGGTGGATTACGCGAAGTTCAACTTCTTCGTTTCCAACATCGATCTTTAGAAGTGCATCTTCGAGTGCTTCAACAGAACCAGAAACGTCACCCTTCAAGATGAGTTTCAGTTCTTGCACGTCACCCTTTTCGACCGAAGCCAAGAAGTCTTCAAGTGTGCGACGAGCGCGACGCTTAGCAAGTTGGGCATTTCGTTCGCGAGCTGCACGAGTTTGTGCGATTTGACGTGCAATTCGGTCTTCAGCAACAACTAGGAATGAATCTCCCGCACCTGGCACGGTGTTTAGACCCAGCACCTGTACAGCTCGGGATGGGCCAGCCTCTGTCAACTGATTTCCGTTTTCATCTAGCATCGCACGAACACGACCAAATGCTTCACCAGCAACAATGGAGTCTCCAGCCCGCAAAGTTCCGCGCTGCACAAGCACGGTTGCAACCGGTCCACGACCTCGGTCAAGATGCGCTTCAATCGCAATACCCTGTGCATCAGTTGTTGAATTTGCACGCAAATCGATTGCAGCATCTGCAGTTAGCAAAACTGCATCGAGCAAGTTTGCAATTCCGTCACCTCTGCGAGCTGAAACATCGACGAACATAACATCGCCACCGAATTCTTCAGCCACTAAACCGTATTCAGTTAATTGGCTGCGAACCTTCATAGGGTCTGCACCTTCTTTATCAATTTTGTTGACTGCAACCACAATTGGAACATCAGCAGCTTGCGCGTGATTCAATGCTTCAATCGTTTGTGGCTTAACACCATCATCGGCAGCAACAACCAACACTGCAATGTCAGTTACTTTCGCACCACGGGCACGCATAGCGGTAAACGCTTCGTGACCAGGAGTATCGATAAATGTAAGTGCGCGTTCAATACCTTCGTGGTGGGTAATGACTTGGTATGCACCGATGTGCTGTGTGATTCCGCCGGCTTCACCAGCGACCACATTTGTGTTACGAATTGCATCGAGCAAACGAGTCTTACCATGATCGACGTGACCCATGACAGTTACTACTGGTGGGCGAGGTGAAAGATCTTCTTCGGTTTCATCTGTCTCACCGAATTCAAGATCGAAGGATTCGAGCAATTCACGATCTTCTTCTTCAGGTGAAACAACTTCAACTTCATATTGAAGTTCACTTCCAAGAAGTTTTAGTGTGTCGTCATCAACTGATTGGGTTGCATTAACCATTTCGCCAAGCTTGAACATAATAGTTACAAGTGCGGCTGGATTTGCACCAATCTTTTCAGCGAAATCTGTAAGAGATGCACCACGTGGTAGACGAACTGTTGCTCCGCCACCAAGTTGGATTGAAACACCACCAAGAACTGGAGCCGTCAGGTTGTCGAATTCTTGACGCTTTGTACGCTTTGATTTCTTAGCTTTCGATCCGCCTGGCTTACCGCCGCGACCAAATGCACCTGCTGCGTTGCCGCGTCCACCGGTTGCACCTTGACGTGGTGGACCACCTGCTGGAGCACCAGTTGATGGGAATCCTCCTGGGCGCGAACCGCCGCCTGGGCGAGCTCCACCTGGACCGCCTGAACCACCTGGGCGTCCTGCGCCTGCTGGCCTAGTCCCTGGGGCGCCGCCTGGACGAGCACCCCCTGGTCCACCTGGACGGCTACCTGGACGAGGTGGCATTCCATCGCGACCGCCTTCACGAGCAGGTCGGTCTGATGTTCGACCCATACCTGAACCAGAAGTTCCAAATGGATTGTTACCAGTACGCGGGGCGCGACCCATGCCAGAACCTGAAGTTCCAAACGGATTGTTTCCCGGGCGAGGTCCCATTGGACGTGGCGGCATGGATCCTGGATTTGAAGCTGGTGGTGTTGAAGGTTTTCCAGGTGTTGGTGGCGCACTGAAAGTGGCTGGCGCTGGGCCTTTAGGCAAGTCTGGTTTTTCTGCAGCAGGTTTTGAAATTTCTGGCTGCGCAACTGGAGTTTCAACTTCGGCTGGTGCTTCTACTTCTGCTTTTTCAACTTTAGTTGCTTTTTTCGCAACTTTTTTTGCAGCAGGTTTTGATTCAACTGGTGCAGCTGGTGCATCAGGAAATTCTGCTCGGAGTTTTCGAGCAACTGGGGCTTCAATGGATGAAGATGCACCTTTGACGAATTCACCTAACTCTGCGAGTTTGGCAATTACAACTTTGCTATCAACACCGAGATCTTTTGCGATCTCATAGATCCGGACCTTAGACAATGTCTCTTCCTTGTTCGGCCCGGAGAACTAAAAACTAGTAACCAGGCGCCTTTGAAAGTACGACCATTTTGGACGTACTCATTTGGTACTCATCGGGATTTCATTCCTGACACGCTCCGTTTGCGTATGAGTGGTTATGGACGAAAAAAGTTTTGCACTTCTGACGCGTCTACTTTCTTTCGAAAACTTCGATCGAAGGCAAAGCGGTTCAGGGCCATTTCAAAACATTCAAGACTGTGATGCACATAGGCACCTCGACCATCCTGCTTTGCATCTTCATCCACTTGCAATTGCGAGCCGATGAGGACAAGGCGTACAAGACCTTTTTTGGCTGAACGTTTCCGACACCCCACACAGGTGCGAAGTGGCAGATTTGAATCAGCTTGCACGAATGTTACCCCTGATTTAGTGGCATTTGAGCCGTTTGTGAGTAGGAAGGGTCAGCATCCGAGCGAATATCAATCTTCCAGCCAGTTAATCGGGCTGCGAGCCGTGCATTTTGCCCCTCTTTGCCAATGGCTAGCGAGAGCTGAAAATCTGGCACGAACACTCGAGCGTGACGGGCTTCGAGGTCGGTTATATCCACTCGCGCAACCCGCGCCGGAGCTAATGCGGCTGCCAAGAATTTTGCTGGATCATCTGAATAATCCACGATGTCGATTTTCTCGCCATTGAGTTCGTTGACTACAGCATTAACCCGAGCACCCATTGGCCCGATACAACTTCCTTTTGCCGCAACTTGTGGATTGTGACTTTGCACCGCGATTTTTGTTCGAGCTCCAGCCTCGCGAGCTACGGCAACAATCTCGACTGTGCCATCGGCAACTTCTGGAACTTCTAGCGCAAACATTTGTTTAACCAATGCTGGGTGAGTTCTAGATACAACAGCGACCATACCGTTGTTGAGCTGGCGAACTGCAACCAAAATCACGCGAAGCCTCGCACCATGTACATACTTTTCTGTTGGTACTTGTTCGGCCGGTGGCATTTGCGCTTCAATTTTCCCAAGGTCTACGAAAACCATTTTCGGATCTGAGCCTTGTTGAATTATTCCGTTGACCATTGTGCCAATTTGATTTTCGAGTTCAAGAATCTGCGCAGCGTCAGTAACTTTTCTGAATTTATCTGCCAATACTTTACGTGTTGTTTGGGTTGCTATGCGATCAAAGCCATCTGGTGTGTCATCAATCTCGCCGAGATAATTCCCGTCAGCATCTTTTTCAGTCAATAAAACACTCACAGATCCAAGTTCAAGATCTAGAACTACTCGAACCCGCTTTCCATCTACATAATAAGAAATAAACTCACCTGGATTCGGTGTATCAGTGATGGCACCTTTTAATCGCAGATAAGCAATCATTAGCGCTTCTTCGATTGGCGGAATAATACTTTCAAGTGGCATATCGAGACTTTGCGTAATTAAACGCAGTTGTGACATATCAATTTTCATCTGAGTCCAACTTCTTAAATTCGATTTGCACGATCGCGTTCTTTACATCTTTGAGTAAAACTTCTGAGTGGGACTCGAAAGAAATGACTTCTCCGTCAATCGAGGTGATTCGATCAATAAATTTCTCATCACCGATTTGAATTTCTACTTTACGGTTGACATTCTTTTTGAAATGGCGAATATGGGTGAGCGGGCGGTCTACACCTCGGCTGCTTACTTCTAAAGTGAAAGCTTTGTCTCCAAGTAGCTTCTCTGCTTCGATTACATCGTCGATTTTGCGACTAGCGGCTGCAACCCCATCCAAATTGAGAGCTTCTTCGCTATCGACAGTAACTTGCACGAGCAAACGTCTGCCAGCTTTTCGAATTTCAATTTCTTCAATAACCAATCCGGTGTCTGAAAGATGGGGCACAAGTTCCTTACGCAGGTCATTGGCCATTGCAACAAGTTCACTCATTGAGACTCCGGTTCTATTTATTGGTTCTGTTGTTTAAGTTGTGGAGATAAGTTTAAAGGTTAAAACAGCGAAAATGCCAAACGAGCTATTAGAAGGGCTACAGCAATCAACAATACTTTGCGGACAAAAGGTGAACCGTGCTTTATTGCGAGTTTAGTTCCGAAAAGGCTTCCCATTAAGTTTGCAAGCCCCATTGCAAGCCCGAGCGCCCAAGAAATATTTCCAAAGGAAAGAAAAACTAAAAGGGATGCGAAATTTGTGGCAAGGTTTACAAATTTCGCAGTCGCCGAACTTCTTAAAAACGATAATCCGATTATGTTCACGAGAAGTGCAAGTAGGAATATTCCAGTGCCAGGACCAATGGCTCCATCGTAAAAACCAATGCCAATACCCCACAATATTGGTGTCATTTTGGAATGACTTGGTGGTTCGTGATCTTCAATAGTTTTTAGTGCGCTCACTGGATTTCGCCAAGTTATCACCCAGACCACAATTAGCAACACCAAAATAACTGGTCTAAATACTTCTGGCTTAATGCTCACTGCAACAATCGAACCGAAAATCGAACCAATAAAAGCAGCAATCATCATTGGTGCAACAGTGATTATCGGTGGCTTTACTTTTTTTGAATACGCAATAGCTGATGCAGATGTACCAATCAGACTACTAATTTTGTTGGTGCCAATCGCAATTGCAGTGGATTGTGTTGGAAGTGCAATCAGTAAAGCTGGTAGCTGGATTAAACCACCTCCACCACCGATTGCATCTAACCAGCCAGCAGCGAATGCAGCAACCGCTAGTAGTGCAATCGTTGAAAAATCAAGATCAAACATTCAGCACTGCATCAATTGCATTTGCAAGTGCAATTTCTTGCCGTTCGCCAGTTTGACGGATTTTCATTTCAATTTTTCCGTCAGCAAGAAGTTTTCCAACCACGATTGTGACAGGAATTCCCAAAAGCTCGGCATCGTTAAATTTGACACCAGCAGATGCTGAGCGGCGGTCATCAAACAACACCTCTACCCCGCGAGATGTGAAGTCTGCCGCAAGTTTTTCGGCTGCTTCAAAGACCGCATCATCTTTGCCAGTTGCAATGATGTGAACATCTGCTGGGGCAACAACTTTTGGCCAGGTTAATCCCTTTTCATCGTGATGTTGTTCTGCAATGGCGGCAACCAAACGAGACACACCAATTCCATACGAGCCCATGGTGACAATGCGGCTTTCACCGTTTTCATCCTGAACTTTTAAATCCAGAGCTTCGGCATATTTGCGACCCAATTGGAAGATGTGGCCAATTTCAATTCCGCGAGCAGTTTGTAGATGTCCGCCACATCCGGTTGGGCAGTTATCTCCTTCAAGCACTTCTGCGGCTTCAACGATGCCGTCTGCTTTGAAATCCCGACCCATCATCAAGTCATAGGTGTGATGGTTGTATTCGTTTGCTCCTGAAATCCATCGAGTTCCATTTACAATTCGCGGATCTACAAGATACTTTATTTTGGTATCTGAATTCTCGCCCAATATTGCAGGTCCGATATAACCTTTTTTAAGTAATGGATTGGCTTTGAAATCTTCTTCATCAAAAACTTCTGGTTCATCTGGATGGATAAAAGTTTCTAGTCGTTTGATATCGACATCTCTGTTGCCAGGCAACCCGATCGCTAAAACATACTTAGATCCGTCAGGCCGGGTTACTTTGAAAACTACATTCTTCAAAGTGTCTGCAGCCGTCCATTCACCTTCGCTTCGTTTGAGATCAGCACGTGAATTCGAAAGATCAACAAGAGATTCAATAGTTGGAGTTTTTGGAGTTTGTTCGGTGTGTGCAGGGTTTTCGTTTGTCACATTTTGGCTAGCTGGCACCAATGTGGTTACAGCCTCAACATTCGCCGCAAATCCACAACCGTGGCATCGAACAAATGTGTCTTCCCCGTTTTCGCAAATAGCTAAAAATTCCTCAGATTTAGAACCGCCCATTGCGCCTGACATTGCCGAAACGATTACATAGTCGAGCTTTAATCGATCAAATGTCGCGATATAGGCATTTCGATGCGCTAGATAAGACGCTTCAAGACCATAATCATCAATGTCGAATGAGTATGAGTCTTTCATTACGAATTCGCGACCGCGCAAAATACCCGCGCGAGGCCGAGCTTCATCACGAAACTTTGTTTGAATCTGATAGATCCGAAGTGGCAAGTCTTTATAAGACGAATACTCGCCTTTGACCATCAAGGTGAACATTTCTTCATGGGTTGGGCCTAGTAGATAGTCAACTTTGCGACGGTCTTGAAGGCGAAAAAGATTGTCTCCATATTCAGTCCAACGATTCGTAGCCTCATAGGCGTCGCGAGGAAGTAACGCTGGGAAGTGAACTTCCTGAAATCCAGCCGCATCCATTTCTTCGCGAACCACATTTTCAATTTTGCGATAAATTCGATAGCCAAGTGGCAACCATGAAAAAATACCTGGAGCAATACGTCGTACTGCACCCGCGCGCACCAAAAGTTTATGGCTAGGCACCTCAGCGTCTGCTGGATCTTCTCGCAAGGTCCGCAGGAAAAGCGATGACATTCGAAGCACGGGAAACTCTCCTTTTTCGGAGCAAACCTTAACCTGCTTACAGGCTGAACCCTTTGCAAACCCGCGCTAAAAGAAAATAGTCTGAAATTCGTTGTGATTTGTAAAACCTAGACGTTGGTAAAGCGCAATTGCTGGACTATTAAAGTCATTTACATAAAGTGTGATTTTTGTGGCGTGCTCTTTTTGAATCAAGTTGATTGCCATATGGAGCAATTGAGTTGAGTAACCCTTGCCCCGCAAGTCTGGATGTAGCCAGACCCCTTGGAGCTGACAGGCCCCATCAAATTTTGAACCCACATCCACTTTGAACAAGACTCGACCGTCTTCAGAAAACCATCCGTATGAAAATTTAGCCACAATTTGCGAACGCACTCGTTGCCGGTATTCAACTAGATCTGCTGGAACTAATCCAACTTCGCCTGCGAACATTTCGATTGATGCAGATACGTAAGCTTCTAAATCCGAATCATCAACTGACCTAACTTTTGTATCAGGAAGAATTGGTAAAACATTTTCTAAGACAAAAAGTATTTGTGTTTCGCGAAGTAACCTTGGTTCTGGAAAGAAACTCTTGACATTTGACCAAATACT
Organism: Micrococcales bacterium; assembly: GCA_024640585.1. The sequence goes on along the minus strand of JAHEEQ010000003.1, from coordinate 27,505 downwards.
CACCACGTCAGATTTTGCACCCACGATTGAAGCGCAGCGATTTGTTAGTTGTCCTAAAAATTTTCCAAATTCGGCACTTGCAATTTCGGTCATATTTACCGGCACCAAATTTGGTCCGTACATGATTGCGCTTTCAAGATTTCCATCTTCAAAATAGCCGAGAACAGAAGCACTAGTTTTTCTTGAAAGTACTTCACTTGCTCGAGATGCGACAAATAAATGTGTATAAAGATCCTTTTGCACGCAATTCAGTAATGAATTCAAATCACTCGAGTTGAGCTCGCGAATCTCACAAAACATGTTTTAGGAGATTGTCACAATCGGTGAGCCAGAATCACCTTCCATTGTTTCAGCTAGTTTCATAGCTTCTTCAATCAAGGTTTCAACGATTTGAGATTCTGGAACGGTTTTTATTACTTCACCTTTAACGAAAATTTGTCCTTTTCCGTTTCCGCTTGCCACCCCGAGGTCGGCCTCGCGAGCTTCGCCAGGGCCATTAACTACGCAGCCCATAACAGCGACGCGAAGCGGAACTTCCATTCCTTCGAGACCGGCAGTAACTTCGTTTGCGAGCTTATAAACATCAACTTGTGCACGACCGCAAGAAGGGCAAGAAACAATTTCAAGTCCTCGGCGGCGAAGGTTGAGTGATTCGAGAATTTGCAGTCCCACTTTGACTTCTTCAACAGGTGGAGCCGAAAGTGAAACGCGAATTGTGTCGCCAATTCCTCTAGAAAGAAGAGCGCCGAATGCAACAGCAGATTTGATTGTGCCTTGAAAAGATGGTCCGGCTTCTGTGACGCCAAGATGAAGCGGATAATCGCATTTTTCTGAAAGCATTTCGTACGCCCGCACCATCACAACTGGATCGTGATGTTTTACAGAAATTTTTATATCGCGAAAATCATGTTCTTCAAAAAGACTTGCTTCCCATAGCGCAGATTCGACCAGTGCTTCTGGGGTTGCCTTACCGTATTTTTGCAATAAGCGTGGGTCTAATGAACCGGCATTAACACCGATGCGGATCGGAGTGCCATGATCTTTTGCGGCTTTGGCAATCTCTTTTACTTTGTCATCGAATTGTTTGATGTTACCTGGGTTGACTCGAACGCCTGCACAACCTGCCTCGATAGCGGCGAAAACATATTTAGGTTGGAAGTGAATATCTGCAATTACTGGAATGCCGGATTTCTTGGCAATCTGGGATAGCGCATCCGCATCATCTTGGCTTGGAACTGCGACCCGAACGACTTGGCAACCAGACGCGGTGAGCTCTGCAATTTGTTGCAAAGTTGTATTCACATCCGCAGTCAATGTTGTAGCCATGGATTGCACGCTCACTGGAGCGTCGCCGCCTACAGCCACTGGGTGGGTAGGGTGTTTCAAAATCAATTGCCGGGTTTTACGGCGAGGTGAAATGACTGGAGCGGGCATATCTGGCATTGGCAATGAAGTCATGGTCTAAGGCTAACTATTAAGGCTAATCGGTGCGATGGTATCTGCCACAATCACAATTAGTCCTGCACTCAGCAATAACAAACTAACCAAGTACGTGACTGGCAACATACGAGCAATATCAACTGGGCCTGGATCAGCCTTACCGCGAATCGTTGCAAATTTGCGGCGCAAAGATTCGAAAACTGCTCCAGCAACGTGCCCGCCATCTAGCGGCAGCAGTGGCAGTAAATTGAAAAGGAAAAGGAATAAATTCAAAGATGCAGCCATTCCAACTATTTGTTGAATTTTTGAACGCAGGGTCTGATCACTCGCTGCTATCTCGCCGCTGAGTCGAGTCACTCCAACCACCGATATCGGTCCGTTGGGATCACGTTCTTTACCAGTGGCCATTCGGTAGGCCAAGTCGTAAACTCGAATTGGAAAAGATATGAGTGAATCAAATGTGGATGAAGTGAAATCCCACATATAACTTGGAACTTCAGTTATAGGCAAAGTATTCCAATAAAAGTCTGGAGAAATTCCAACAAAAGGTCGGATCAGGTATTCACCCGTTGCTTTGCCTTCAGAATCGTGTTTTTGATACCTAACTTTTGCCAGTTCTGTTTCGAAGGTGACAAGTTTTGAATCTCGTAGCACTTTCAAGGTGATGGTGTCGCCTGGTTTTTTATTCGAAAGCGCCACTGCAAAATCCTGCCAGACGTTAATATTCTTTCCGGCAACTTCAATAATCTTGTCGCCGGACAACAGACCAATCTTGCTAGCTGGTGTTGGTGCAGAAGATTCGCATACTCCGTTCTTTTCAAGTCCATCAGCATTAGACGAAGTTGGAACGCATTTGATAATTTGACCGATAGTTGTATTTGGAGATTGGAAACCTATCAGGGACAAAACAATGGCAAACATAAATGTTGCAAGTACAAGATTCATAACTGGGCCACCAGTCATAATTATCAGTCGCTTCGGAACACTCAACTTGTAAAAGGTTCTTGTTTCATCAGCCGCTGAAATTTCATCTGCTGCTTCGAGTCGGGCGCTCTCAATTGCTCCAGAAAAGAAACCCGCATCTGGTTTGCCATTTGGTCGGTTTGGCAAGTACATGCCAATCATTCGAATGAAACCGCCAACTGGGAGTAATCGAAGACGAAAACTCGTTTCGCCAAAACTTCGCGCAAAAATGGTCGGTCCAAAACCAACTGCGAATTCGCTGACCTTTACGCCAAATTTTTTTGCAGGAACGAAGTGGCCAAATTCATGAAGGCCGATTGAAGCGCCTACTAAACCAAGAAAAATAAGGATGCCAAGAATTTCGAGCACTTACGGCCTTTCGTTTCGATAGTTAAAGACTAGCGAATTTCCAAGACACGTGCTTATCTTGGAAAGTTAGCCCATCGGGCTTTACGCTGAAGGCTATGAAAAAGCATGAAGTTGGCGGACCAAGCCTCACTCAAAAAAGAAATATCGTCACCGAAATTCCTGGGCCGAAATCAAAGGAATTAATGCAAAGGCGTAATGCCGCAGTTTCCACTGGCGTTAGTTCAACCTTGCCTGTTTACGTGCAAGCGGCAGGTGATGGAGTCATCTTGGATGTTGATGGAAACACTTTCATCGATTTGGGGGCTGGAATTGCAGTTGTCAATGTTGGCAACAGCGCAACACATGTAGTGAGTGAAGTGCAAGATCAAGTAACAGCTTTCACTCACACTTGTTTCATGATTGCACCGTATGAAGGATATGTTGAAGTTTGCGAAGAACTTAACGCATTAACCCCAGGAAAGTTTGCGAAGAAGTCCGCTCTATTCAATAGCGGTGCTGAAGCAGTCGAAAATGCTGTGAAAATAGCTCGTGCGTACACGAAGCGGGATGCGATTGTCGTTTTTGAACACGCTTACCATGGTCGAACAAATATGACTATGGCTATGACCGCAAAGAGTATGCCGTACAAGAATGGATTTGGGCCTTTCGCAGGAGAGGTTTACCGCGTTCCAGTCGCCTACCCTTTTAGAGATTCACGAAGTGGCGCTGAAGTTGCGGCTGCCGCAGCATTGAAAATCGAAAAAGAAGTCGGAGCTGCAAATGTTGCAGCAATTGTGATTGAACCAATTCAAGGTGAAGGTGGCTTCATTGCCCCGACCGCAGGTTTCCTTCCGGCTATCCGCGAATTTGCTAAAGAACATGGAATTGTTTTTGTTGCCGATGAAATCCAAACAGGATTTTGCAGAACTGGTCAATGGTTTGCATCAGAGCATGAAGACATCCAACCTGATCTGATCACCACCGCCAAAGGAATTGCTGGTGGCTTACCACTTGCTGGTGTAACTGGTCGAGCCGAAATTATGGACGCTGTTCATGCGAGTGGACTTGGCGGCACTTATGGCGGTAACCCAGTTGCCTGCGCTGCCGCAATTGGCGCAATTCGAACAATGAAAGAAATGAACCTCAATTCACGAGCTTTAGAAATCGAAAAACTAATGGTAAATCGACTAAAGCAAATGCAATCAAAGTTCAATGTAATTGGAGATATTCGCGGACGCGGCGCAATGATTGCAATCGAAATGGTCAAAGAAGGCACACTTGAACCAAATGCTGAAATCACAGGTGCAGTTGCAAAAGGTTGCCATGCTGAAGGTGTCTTAGTTTTGACAGCTGGAACCTATGGAAACGTGGTTCGCTTTTTACCACCACTTACTATGAGTGATGAATTGATTTTAGAAGCACTCGATGTGGTTGAAGCTCAGTTTGCCAAAGCACTGAACGCTTAAATCATCTACCGTCAAGAAGCGGCTGACCTGGATTCCAGGTTTGGCCGCTTTTTGCGTCTTTTGCTTTTCGTGACAATGCTGAAATCGCTTCGAGCACAATTCGATTTGCAAGCATCACTGTGATGTCTGCGTGGTCGTAGCCAGGGGCTACCTCAACAATGTCCATTCCAACAATCGGCACCTCGTAACAAATCTTTCGCACTGCATCTAGCAACTGACGAGAAGTTAGGCCGCCAGGTTCTGGTGTTCCGGTTCCTGGGGCATGACCTGGATCTACTACATCTACGTCCACCGACAAAAAGATTGCGTCGCAATCTGTCATTGCATGTTTGATAGCTTCATCAAGGCAAACTTCAAATCCACGCGTTGTTATTTCAGTCATTTCATAACTGCGCATTTTCTGGTCGCTCATCCACTTCAATGTCTCTGGTTCTGGCCAATATCCACGCAATCCAATTTGGATGAAACGGTCGCCTCGACATGCCCCAGACTCGATTAGTTGGCGCATTGGATGTCCATGACCTATAAGTGAACCAAAAGTTATGTCTCCGGTGTCTGCATGTGCGTCAAAGTGGATCACGCCAACTTTTCCCCATCCCCGGGCTTTTGCCACTCCTGTTACATCGGGCCAGGTAATTGTGTGGTCGCCACCGAGAATGATTGGAATTGCATCTGCATTTGAGATCTTTTCGATGACCTTTTCGAGTGCTTCGCAGGCGAATTTCGCATCCCCTGAGAACATTTCGACGTCACCCATATCAACCACGTTTAGGTCTTTAAGTCCATCAGTTCGCAAAGCTAAGGACGGACGTGAGCCATCATGTGGCAAGTAATCAGTTCCACGAATTGCGCTTGGGCCGAATCGAGCGCCAGCGCGAAAACTTGTTCCACCATCAAACGGGGCTCCAACGATTACAACATCTGCTTTCGCTAAAGCATTTGCATCTTCAACATCAATTGCAGGGACACCAAGAAATGTGATGTCAGGGCCAAATTGAGCACCGTATCTAGTCATAAGAGAAATCTATCGCTTTTGGCGAGCGCGACCGATCGCCTGTGCGATTAACACCATAGCCAATGAGCCGACGAACATAATTGTTCCAATTACATTGACCTGAGCTGGGATACCACGTTGTGCTGCACCCCAAACATACATAGGGAATGTAACAGTGGTTCCACTGTTGAAACTTGTGATGATGTAGTCGTCAAATGAAAGCGAGAATGAAAGCAAGGCAGCTGCTGCAATACCTGGTGCGACTAGTGGCAAAGTTACATATCGAAATGTTGCTTTCTCATCCGCATACAAATCCTGTGCAGCTTCTTCAAGTCGTGGATCCATGCCTTGTAAACGAGCTTTCACTGTCACAACAACAAAAGAGATGCAAAACATTGTATGAGCTATAAATATCGTGACCGGGCCAAGAGGTAAACCGATTGAGATGAAAAGCGCAAGCAAAGATGCGCCCAATACAACTTCCGGTGTAGCCATTGGCAAAAAGATCAATAAATTCGTACTTGACCTACCGCGAAAACGATGGCGCACAAGCGCGAATGAAATCAATGTACCTAAAATGGTTGCGAGAATTGTGGATCCCAAACCGATTTGCAAAGACGTTTCAAGAGATGCACAGATGTTTTGATCTCGACAAATGTTTGTCCAAGCATCAAGTGAGAACTGATTCCAAGTGCTATTTTGCCGGCCTTCTGGTTTGTTAAATGAAAAGATCGCAACCACAATAATTGGAGCAAAAAGGTAGAAGAGGGCCGCAATTCCATAAAACACGATTAAGTGTTCGCGAATCCAGAAATTTGCGCGGTGAGAAAGCGAGGGACGGGAAACTGTATTTGTCATAACAATTCCTCGGTTCCAGCTTTACGCACATATCCCATAACCAAAATCAAAATCATTGCTAACAAGATGAATGAGAGTGCGGCAGCGGTTGGGTAGTCACGCAACTCAACGAATCTAGTTTGAATTGTGTAACCAATCATTTTGTCGTTCGGTCCACCAAGCAATTCTGCATTGATGTAGTCACCAGCCGCTGGGATGAAAGTCAATAAGGTTCCGGCAACCACACCTGGCATTGATAGTGGCACCGTAACTTTTCTAAACCCAGTGAACGGCTTGGCGTATAAATCATTTGCTGCCTCTATTAACCGAGGATCAATGCGATCTAGGGATGAATAGAGGGGCAAGGTCATGAATGGCAGGAAGTTATAAGTTAGACCTGCAACCACGGCAATCGGTGTAGCTAGCAATCGGTTATCTGGAAGCAAACCAGTTGATGCAACCAAATGATTTACAAATCCATCATCAGTCAAAATGGTCTGCCAGGCGAAAGTTCTAATTAAAAAAGATGCAAAAAATGGAGCGACTACAAGTACGAGTAAAAAGTTTTTCCATTTGCCGCTCTTAAAGGCAATGAAGTAAGCAAGTGGGTAGGCGATTACTAGCGCAAGTACGGTTGCAATGCCAGCGTACTTGAATGAAAGTAAATATTTTTCAGTGTAATTGGAGATTGCAGTTGTGTAATTTGCAAACTGCATTGCAGGTGCAAATTCGTCTATACCAACTCGCTTCATTAACGATGTCGACACTAATGAGAACAAAGGTACGATGAAAAAGATAGTGAGCCAAGCCATTCCAGGCAGAAGCAAAAGGTAAGGCGTAATTTTGCGACCACGTGCCTTAGGTGCATTCGTTGCACCACTAGCTTTTTGAGAAAGTATTGCGACCATCTTTATTCGCTGTCTACATCTAGGTCAGGATCGATTTGCTCAATACCTGCTTCCAAATCTTCGCCACCATCGAGACCGAATGTGTTGTCGATTTCAAACGCGATTTTCACATTTTCGCCCACAACTACTCGTTTTTCAACATCTAGATTTTGTTCGAAACAGCTGATAGTTCTACCCCACTCGGACTCAACTGTGTATTGAATAGAAACACCTGTGAACGCAACGTCAGTCACTGTGCCACGAACAAAGTTTTCAATTTCATGACCTGCATTTGAGACCAACCACATTTTTTCTGGGCGAACTCCAACTACAACTTTTCCGCTGTGATCTGTAGCTCGGTTTTTAGGTACTCGTACTTGCCCGCCAGGAACGTCGACCATGAGGTTTTCTCCGTCATCGCCACTCACCCGTCCTTCAACCAAATTGCTTTGGCCGAGGAAGTTTGCAACAAATGCAGTTTTTGGAAGTTCGTACATGGATTCCGGTGCGCCCATTTGTTCAATAACACCTTGATTCATAACTGCAATCGTGTCAGCCATAGTCATGGCTTCTTCTTGATCGTGAGTTACGTGTACGAAAGTTGTGCCAACCTCGGCTTGAATTCTTTTCAGTTCGATTTGCATTTGGCGACGCAATTTCAGATCCAATGCGCCAAGTGGTTCGTCGAGTAGCAATACATCTGGATTGTTTACAAGCGCTCTAGCAACTGCAACGCGCTGCTGTTGTCCACCGGAAAGTTGGCCAGGTTTACGTCCAGCCAAATGCGAGAGTTCAATCAATTCAAGAACGTTATTGACGCGTGTATCTACTTCTTTACCTTTGATACCTTTGCGACGCAATCCAAACGCAACATTTTCAAAAATATCAAGGTGCGGGAAAAGTGCGTACGACTGAAAAACGGTATTAATGCTGCGTTTGTACGGTCGAAGCGTGGTGATGTCCCGTGCACCTAATTTGATTTGACCAGTCGTTGGTTGGTCCAACCCCGCCACCATTCGAAGCGTGGTGGTCTTACCGCAACCAGAAGGTCCAAGTAGCGCAAAGAACGAACCAGCCGGAATGGTCAATGAAAGATCATCAACGGCGGTGAATGCCCCAAAAGATTTAGTCAGATTGACTAGGTGTAAGTCCTCTATCTTTGAGCTTTGTGAAGCTTCGCCCACCGAACTCCCTTTCGTTCTTATGCGCCTGAAAGCGTGCTGAATTGGTCAGTAAATGATGCATGTTGTTCATCCGAAAGCGCCATGAATGTCTTCACCCGTGAAAGAGTTTCGGAAGTTGGGAAAATTGCTTCGTTCTCAACCATTGATGGATCAATCTTTTCCATCGCTGCTTGAGCGCCATTTACCGGCGTGATGTAATTTACATAAGCAGCAATGCGTGCAGCATTTTCTGGGTCGTAATAAAAGTTCATCCACTTTTCGGCATTCTTCTTGTGAGTTGCACCAATCGGAATGATCATGTTGTCGGTCCACAAAGTTCCACCTGCGTCTGGAACCGCAAACCCGTACTTCTCTTTATTGTTTAGCAAGTCGCCAGACCATGCAATTGCTGCGACCACATCGCCGCGCGCCATAGCTGGTTTGTAATCATTCCCCATTACAGCACGGATTTGACCTTTATCGATTTGTTCCTGAAGCAATGCGATTGCATCGGCAAAATCTGAATCTTCGAAGTTGCTCGCGTCTTTACCCATAGCTTGCAAAGTTACGCCCATTGTGTCGCGCCATTCACTCAAGAGTGTTACGCGACCTTTTAGTTTTGGATCCCAAAGTTCTTCGAGGGAAGTGATTTCGGTTTTACCAGTAAGTTCTTTTAGTTTTGCGCGGTTCCAGCCGATTCCACCAAAACCACTTTGCCATGGAAGGCTGAATTCACGATCTGGATCGAAACCAACTCCCTTCCAAGCATCGCCGATGTTCACTGCATTTGGAACATTGGTTGCGGTGATCTTTTGAGCATAGCCCTTACGAATCCAGTATGAAGCCATCCAGTCTGTTGGTGTAACAAGATCGCGACCAGTTCCCTGACCTGCTTCAAGCTGGGTGCGTACTTTTGCCAAGAACTCATCGTTGTCGTTGTAGTCCTCGTTGTATTCGACAGTCACACCAGTCTCTGCAGTGAATTTCTCCAAAGTTGGGTAATTTCCGGAATCATCAATATCGATATAGTCAATCCAAGTCGACCAGTTCAAAACTTTTTCTTTATCAGACAAGTCTTTAACTTTTGTGGGACTTGGGTTTGAGCCACCAACGCCGCAAGCACTTGCAAATGCGGCTGCTCCGCCAATTGCGCCGACTTGCAATATTCGGCGACGTGACATCGCATTTAGGAATGAACGAACTTCTGGGTCTAATGGTTTGTTAGTCATATATTTTCCTTTATGCGAGTGATGCCATTACATGCTTGATGCGGGTGTAATCTTCAAAACCGTACATTGACAAATCTTTTCCGTAGCCGGAGTGCTTGAAGCCACCATGTGGCATTTCGGCCACAATCGGAATATGAGTGTTAATCCACACAGCACCGAAGTCTAAGTATTTAGACATTCGCATTGCTCTAGCGAAGTCGCGTGTCCAAACACTTGAAGCCAAACCGTAGTCCACACCGTTAGCCCATTCAATTGCCTGCTCTTCGGAAGTAAATCTTTGAACCGTCATGACTGGTCCGAAAATTTCCTGCTGGATCATTTCGTCATCCTGCTTGAGATTTGCAACCACAGTTGGAGCAATGTAGAAACCATTGCCACCTTGTCGAGAACCACCAGCGACTATTTCTGCATGCTTTGGGGTGCGTTCCAAGAAACCAAGAACACGTGACATTTGATTTGCATTATTTACTGGAGGCACAAAACCATCACCTGCAATTCCACCTTCGATTGTGGTTGCAGTGTTCTTTGCTTGTTCGGCAAGTGCTGCGACAAATTTGTCATAAATTTTGTCTGCTACCAATATGCGAGTTGCGGCGGTGCAATCTTGGCCAGCATTGAAGTAGCCAGCAACAGCTAGCCATTCTGCAGCAGCTTCAATATCTGCATCTTCAAAAACAACAACGGGCGCTTTTCCACCGAGCTCAAGATGTACGCGTTTGAGGTTTTTTGCTGCAGAGTTTGCAACTTCCATACCGGCACGAACCGAACCGGTGATTGCAACCATTTGCGCAGTCTTGTGTTCAACAACCATGCGCCCGGTGTCGCGATCTCCTGCAACTACGTTGAATACGCCTTTAGGAAGTACTTCACCCATCAACTGCGCCATGCGTATGGTTGAAAGTGGTGTGGTGTCAGAAGGTTTTAGAACAACTGTATTTCCAGCAGCGATGGCTGGTGCGAATTTCCAAACAGCCATCATCATTGGGTAATTCCATGGAGTTACTTGGCCAATCACACCAATTGGTTCGCGACGAATAAATGAGGTGAAGCCGGCCATATATTCGCCAGCACTTTTTCCTTCGAGCATTCGAGCTGCACCTGCAAAAAATCTAATTTGATCCAGCATTGGTGGAACTTCTTCTGCATTTGTCACTGCAAGTGGCTTGCCAGTGTTTTCACATTCAAGTTGGACAATCTCATCCATGTTTTTTTCAAAAATGTCGGCAATATCAAGCAACGCTTTTTGACGGGCAGATGGAGTTGCATCTCGCCAACCGGGAAATGCATCTTTAGCAGCGGCATACGCATCGTCGACATCCTTTTGAGTAGATACCGGCGCTTTTGCAAACACTTCACCATTGGTCGGATTAATTAGGTCAGTGGTCTGCCCACTTGATGATGGTCGAGATTCGCCATTGATGTAATTCTCAAGTGTGCGCACGAACGTCCTCACTTCGACTTGTAGATGCTCCAAAATTTGAGGCTCAAAGTAGCCTGTAATTGGGCAATTCCGCTAGCCTCTAAGCCAAATTTTTGACTGTAATTATGAAGATTTACGAAGCCGTAACCCGAAGATTGGCATTTGGAGCAATTTTGTGAGGTAACCCACAGGATTTGTCCTATTTTTCAACCGCTGCAAGTTGGCCGCAAGCGCCATCAATTTCACGTCCACGAGTGTCGCGAACTGTCACTGTTACACCATGCGCTTCGAGTCTACGAACGAATTCTTTTTCATCTCGCGGATTTGATGCGGTCCAAATTGATCCTGGAGTTGGGTTCAATGGAATCAAATTCACATGTACTAAATGTCCCCTGAGCAGTTCGCCAAGTAGGTCAGCACGCCAAGCCTGATCGTTGATGTCCTTGATTAGTGCATATTCGATTGAAATGCGACGACCAGTTGCGTCTGCATATGTCCAAGCGGCATCCAAAACGTCTTTAACTTTATGGCGAGTGTTGATTGGAACTAGCGTGTCTCGCAATTCATCATCTGGCGCATGTAGAGAAACTGCTAACCGAAGCGGCAAGCCTTCTTCTGCAAGTTGCAAAATCTTAGGCACCAATCCAACAGTTGAAACCGTGACACTTCTAGCTGAGATACCAAGTCCTTCTGGATTTGGTGAAATTATTCTGCGAATTGCACCCATTGTGCGTTCATAGTTTGCAAGTGGTTCGCCCATTCCCATAAACACGACATTAGAAACTCTTCCGACTCCTCCAGCAACTTCCCCGCGATTTAAAGCGCGTGCGCCTGCAAGAACTTGCTCAAAGATTTCAGCAGTTGAAAGATTTCTTGTTAGCCCTCCTTGGCCAGTTGCACAAAATGGACAGTTCATTCCACAGCCTGCTTGGGATGAAATGCACATGGTGATGCGTTCGGGGTAGCGCATCAAAACGCTTTCAACCAGTGATCCATCGTGTAAACGCCAAACAGTCTTAACGGTTGTGCCGTTGTCACAATCGAGATTTCGAACTGGAGTTAATAGATTTGGTAAGAACTTTTCCTTTATCTCAAGAGCAGTTTCTTTAGGAATGTCGGTCCATTCGTTGATTTCATCAGATAAATGTCCAAACCAGTGTCGTGAAACTTGGTCTGCTCGAAAAGCCGCAATTCCAGCTTCCGCAAATGCAACTTTGCGCTCGGCTAACGAGTAGTCCACAAGATGTTTAGGTGGCAAACCTTTTTTCGGAGCAGTGAGAATCAATTCACCTGGAAGTGGCTTCATCTACAAACCAAAAATCTGTGTAATTAACACCCAGCCAACAAATGCATTTATGAGATGCGCATCAACTCGATCGAGCACACCGCCATGACCTGGTATTACGTCACTTGAATCTTTTATGTCTAGGTCGCGCTTGATAGCGCTTTCGATTAGATCGCCGAAAGTAGCTGTAATTGTCAAAATCAACGCCATTGCAAAACCTTGTGATTGTGAGATATTTAGCAAATAATTTGGAATCACAAAAACACCAATTAGGAGTTGAAGGAGTAATCCACCAGCAAATCCTTCCCAAGTCTTGCGAGGACTAATTACAGGTGCCATTTTGTGTTTGCCGAATCTGACTCCAGCAAAAAAACCACCAGTGTCATTCGCAATAGTTAATAGCATTACGGCAAAGACTCTTTCAAAACCGTTTTCGTGGTGGGCCAAATCAACCGAGAAAGAAAGCATCGCACCTATGTAAATAATCGCGACCGAAAATGCACCAATATCGTTTGAAAAACCTTTTGGCCCCCACTGTAAACGAAAAATTGAAAGTGAAATCCAAATTCCCATGGCAACAATCAACGCTAATTTCAAACCACTGAAATACGCAATTAGCACTACCAGAGAAATCGCAACTAATCCAACATAAAACATAAAACCGTTGCGAAGTCCAAATATCTTGAAAACTTCACGACTGGCGAAACCAGCAAATATTGCTGCAAGAATTGCGTAAAAGACAGGATTGAAATACAAAGATCCCACCAAGACTGCAAACAAAGCTAAACCTACAGTCGTTGCGACTTGAAGGTTGCGACCTGCTTTTCCGGTGTCTGCCATTTTAAACTTCGAGAAGTTCGGCTTCTTTATGCTTCAAAATGTCATCGATAGTTGCGGCATGCTTGTTGGTTAATTCATCAAGATGTTTTTCTGCGCGGCGAATATCATCTTCACCAGCATCACCATCTTTTTGAAGTTTATCCAACCCATCTTTTGCATGGCGACGGATGTTACGAAGCGAAATCTTTGAATCTTCCGCTTTGCCTTTAGCTTGTTTGATGTATTCCTTGCGGCGCTCTTCGGTTAATTGTGGAAGTGGAACCCGAATAACTTGACCATCAGTTGAAGGGTTTACACCAAGGTCTGAATCGCGAATAGCTTTTTCAATTTGAGCAACCACACCTTTGTCGAACGGACTAACAATGATTAATCGAGCTTCAGGTGATTGAAATGAAGCTAATTGCTGAAGTGGAGTTGGAGTGCCGTAGTACTCGACCACAATCTTGTTGAACATTGCAGGGTTTGCACGTCCTGTTCGGATGCTGCTGAAATCCTCACGGGCAACATCAATTGCCTTATCCATTTTGGCTTCCGCCTCTGCAAGAATTTGGTCAATCATTATTTACTCCTAACAAAAGTTCCGATGCGCTCGCCGTGTACTGCGCGTGCGATATTTCCATCAACTAATAAATTGAAAACATGGATTGGCAAGTCGTTGTCGCGACACAAACTAATTGCAGTTGCATCAGCAACTTTTAGATTACGGCTCAATACGTCAGCGTGAGTGATTTCTTCAATCATCTTTGCGTCTGGATTTGTTTTTGGATCTGCGTCATAAACGCCGTCTACACCTTTAGCCATCAAAACAATTTCTGCGCCAGTTTCAAGTGCACGTTGGGCTGCACATGTGTCGGTTGAAAAGTAAGGCGCACCAAGTCCGGCTCCAAAAACTACTACGCGACCTTTTTCAAGATGTCGAATTGCACGCAGTGGCACGTAAGGCTCTGCAACTTGTCCCATAGCAATTGCAGTTTGCACACGGGTTGGGCAACCTTCTTTTTCGAGAAAATCTTGCAAGGCTAAACAGTTCATAACCGTGCCGAGCATGCCCATATAGTCAGCACGAGCACGATCCATTCCACGTTCAGATAGTTGAGCGCCTCGGAAGTAATTACCGCCACCAATTACTACTGCAACTTGAGTTCCATCTCGAACAATGTCTGCAATTTGTTTCGCAATATTTTGGACGGTGTCTGGATCTACACCAAGACCGCCGCCGCCAGCGAAAGCTTCACCTGAAAGTTTTAAGAGAACGCGAGACCAACCACCCGCTGGAACACCTGACCATTTTTCGGTTGACCCCATGATTTATCTCCTATCAAGCACTAGTCTGCCACGCATAAAGCAATGGCGGTGACAAGTGTCACCGCCATTGCTCAGAATTTCACCTTAGTGAGCCACTTCGAATCGCACGAAACGTGAGACTGTGGTGTTGGCATCTGCCAAAACCTGACGAACTGACTTCTTGTTGTCTTGCACTGAAGCCTGGTCTAGAAGAACTACGTCTTTCTTGAATCCATTTACACGGCCTTCAACAATTTTTGCAATTGCTGCATCTGGCTTGCCTTCTTCACGTGCTGTTGCTTCTGCGATTCGCTTTTCGGTTTCGATCACTTCTGCTGGGATATCTTCAGCTGAAACATATTGTGGGCGCATTGCAGCAATTTGCATTGCAACAGCGCGAGCTACATCAATGTTGCCTGTGAATTCGACCATAACTCCAACTTGTGGTGGAAGATCTTCGCTTCGGCGGTGGAGATAGATAGCAGCTTCACCGTCGAAAACCGCAACTTGACCAAGTTCTAGTTTTTCGCCAATAACTGCTGAAAGACCTTCGATTTCTTCCGCAACAGTGCGACCATTTAGCGCCACAGCATTAGCAGCCTCAATGCTGTTTGCTTTTGCTGAACCTACTGCAGAAACAACTGCAGCCGCCAACTTTTGAAAATCTTCGTTCTTTGCAACAAAGTCGGTTTCGCAATTCAGTGCAATAAGTGCGGCACCTGTGTTTGCAACCAAACCATTTGTTGCTTCACGTTCTGCACCACGCTTTGCAGCCTTGGCTGCACCGCTGATTCGAAGAATTTCAACTGCTTGATCGAAATCACCGTTTGATTCTTCAAGCGCTTTTTTGCATTCCATCATGCCAGCTGACGTCATGTCACGCAGCTTCTTAACATCTTGGGCGCTAATCGCCATTTTTAATTCCTTCTTTTCTTATTCAGCAGCAGGTTCAGTAGCCACAGGAGCTTCGACAACAGCAGGTTTTTCTGAGGACTTTGCAGAGCGAGCCTTCAAACCTTCTACAGCAGCGTGTGCAATTACACCAGTTAGCAAATCAACTGCGCGGATTGCGTCGTCGTTGCCTGGGATTGGGAAATCCACAACATCTGGATCACAGTTGGTGTCAAGAATTGCAATAACTGGGATTCCCAACTTGCGAGCTTCTTTAACAGCTAAATGCTCTTTGTTGGTGTCAACTACCCAAATTGC
>JAHEEQ010000003.1:0-12130 GCA_024640585.1 Micrococcales bacterium | reverse complement strand
TCTTTGCCATATCGCGGATACCGCCAAGCATGCGAGTCAGTTTGTCTTTTTCGCGACGAAGAATTAAAAGTTCTTTTTTGGTCAAACCAGTAGCTGCAGAATCTTCAAGATCGCGAGCTTCTAGTTCTTTCAAGCGAGTTACGCGCTTTGCAACTGTTGAGAAGTTTGTCAACATACCGCCCAACCAACGTTCGTTGACGTATGGCATTCCAACAGACTTTGCATGTGTTGCAACAGCTTCTTGTGCTTGCTTTTTTGTACCCACGAACAAAATGGTGCCACCGTGTGCAACTGTTTCGCGAACGAATTCATATGCCTTGTCGATGTGACCAATTGATTGGTGTAGGTCAATTACATAGATGCCTGAGCGTTCAGTCAAAATGAAACGCTTCATCTTCGGGTTCCAGCGACGAGTCTGATGTCCGAAGTGAACACCGCTCTCGAGCATCTGGCGCATTGTGATAACGGCCATGGCCATAGTCCTTTCAGTTGGTTACAAAATTTGTAACCTGTGGTTATGTGCAGAACACTTTTGTGTTCTTCCCTGGCAATCTCCGAAAGTCGCAAACTCGTATCCGAATTTGACCGCTGACTCACCGGCTGTGTGGACCCACAGACAAGATTGCGCGTATTTGCTTTTGCACTCGTGTGCAAAGCCCGCGAATTCTAGCCTCATTTGAGAGCGCCGAATCACACGCAGTTTTTCCATGGCTTTTTCCACAGATGCCCAAGTTTTACTCTCAAATAAGGCACTCGGGAGCAGATTCTTGCCATGAAACCAAAATTTCTAGCCATACTCGTCATTATTGCCACCCAACTACTCGCCCCAGTTTGGGCGCTCTCAGTGGATCAAAAACGAACAGCTCAGGTGCCAGCTAGTGGGGTTTGGCTCAGAACCCCAGTCATCCCATGGCCCGATTGGAAACCAGGGCATCGCGGACTTGATATTCAAGCCCCGGCAGATACTGAGGTTTTTGCACCCGTGAAAGGTGAGGTGACTTGGGTGGGGCGGATCGGAAAGAATTTTGGAATAACGATAAATGCAGGTTCTTCAATCAAACACACAATCACCGGAGTTGAATCACCACTAGAAATCGGTGATGCGGTTTTTCAAGGGCAATTCATTGGCTGGTCAATAATTAGCAACCATTGCGAAAATCTTGATTGCATTCATTGGAGTGTCAGACAAAATGGAAGATACATAGATCCACGCTGGCTACTAAAACCAATCGTTTATAGGTTGCCTAAAAAATAATCTACGCTCTTGGGTGTGCTTGCTGGTATGCGCTTTTAAGTCGAGCTGCAGAAACATGTGTGTAAACCTGAGTTGTTGCAAGGCTAGCGTGACCCAACAGCTCTTGCACAGTTCGCAAATCCGCACCACCCTCAACCAAATGCGTAGCGGCGGTGTGACGCAGTCCATGAGGACCCATCAATGGCGCATCCGAAAGGTGGCCAAGGACTTCATAAATCATTTCTCTCACTACACGCTGATCGATTCGCTTTCCTCTCGAACCCACAAAAACTGCATTTGAACTTTCTTTCAGTAATTCTGGCCGGCCAACTTCAAGCCATCGTTGAATTGCGTCGCGGGCAGGAATTCCAAAGGGGACGGTGCGTTGTTTATTTCCTTTTCCAGTCACACGTAAAGTGTTATCCGCAAAATTAATATCTAAAACATCAAGTCCGACTAGTTCAGAAACTCGAATTCCAGTTGCATACAAGACTTCCAAAATCGCAAGATTTCTAATTCCAATTGCACTATCGTCATCTGACGAAATCGATGCAACATTTAGAACTTCGTTTATCTGATCAGTTGTTAGATAGTGAGGTAAAGATTTTTTTGTTTTTGGTGGCACCAGCATCAATCCAACATCGGAATCCAGTTTTTTTGTTTTGACCGCCCAGGCAGTGAACGCTCTAACCGCCGCTACTCGCCTTGCAGTAGTGGCTGGACTATGAGTTTCAAATTCACTAGCCAACCAAATACGCAAAACGCTTAGAGTTAAATCTGTAATTTCATTGCAATCATTTTGAGCCATGACAACAAAGAGACGTTCGACATCCGATACATACGCGCGAACAGTATGAACACTTCGTCCGCTGGTTTTTGAAAGAAAATCCTCAAACTCAGCTAGCACATTTTCTAGTTCCGGCGAAATCGAATCACTCACAGACTTAAGTCTGCCGAACTTTCTGACAAATCAGTGTGAATACTGCGGATAGTCTCCAATTATCAATTCACAAATTTCGCGCACACTGCTCACCAGTATTGCGCCATCACGGATAAGTTGATGGCATCCCGCTGAACTTGCCGAATGAATTGAACCTGGAACCGCCATGACATCTCTGCCAATCAAAGTGGCTTCACCTGCGGTAGACATTGCCCCACTTTTTATTCTCGCTTCCACAACTAATGTGGAATTTGAGTACGCAGCGATCAGGCGGTTTCTAATTAGGAATCTATGCCGGATTGGAACAGTTCCTGGCGGAACTTCGCTTAAGAGCAATCCTTGTTCGAGAATTCTTTCGAATAATCTTGAATTGGTTTTTGGATAATGCACATCCACCCCACCAGCCATTATGGCGATTGTGAATCCGTTGCCCACTAATGCGCCGTGGTGAGCTGCGGCGTCAATCCCAAATGCTCCACCTGAAACGACATTGATATTCAAATTTGCAAGTTGCATCGCAAAGTCGGCAGCGACATTCTGGCCATAGGTAGTTGCAGTTCGAGAGCCCACGATTGAAACAGATAGCGGATTCGCTTTCTGTATATCGCCTGTATACCAAAGTCCAACGGGCATGCGTTCACCAAGAGCGTATAGGTTGTTGGGAAAATCTGCGTGTCCTGGCCATATGAATTTAGTTTCGCCAAATTGGTCCAAGAGTTTGGATTGATTTAGAAACAAGAATTTATTTTGGTAGGTATCTGGAAGTAGTTTTGGATTCTCCACCAACTCTGACCAAGAGAACGCAAGCGCCAATTTATTAAGACGAGAATCTCCTGGTTCGCAAACATGTGCAAGTAAATACCTACACTGACCTTCACTTAAATCAACCATCTGCCATCTGCTTCACGCAATTTAATTGCGGTTTCAACATCATGGACAGTTGGATAAGTGTTGTTTTGTAGATCTGAAACCGTCCAAGCAAGCCGTGCAATGCGGTCTGCTCCGCGAGCTGATGATCGAGAACTTGTTAAATATTGATTAAGCCTTCGATTCGCATCACCTCGCAGTGGAAACAATTCGCGAATAGCACTACTTGGAATTTCCGCATTCTTTGTCCAGATAGTCGACGACAATCTTTTTGCAGCATTTTGCCGTGCAATTTGCACGCGATTTTGGATTGTTTGCGAATCTTCTGCTGGTGGTGAGTTGTAATCGAGGTCCACCGCTGAAGGTGGATCGATTACAACTCGAATATCAACTCGATCCATTAACGGACCGGAAATCCTTCCCAAATATCTTCTGCGAGCTGTTGGGGTGCAACTACACCTTCCATGTGGATCTAGAGCATGTCCGCAAGGGCAGGGATTCGCCGCCAGTACTAATTGAAATAACGCTGGGAGTTCCAATCTGAATGTTCGTCTCGCGATAGTCACCCTTCCACTTTCAAGCGGTTGGCGTAATGCGTCTAAAACATTGGTCGCAAATTCCGGCGCTTCGTCTAGAAATAAAACTCCCCGATGTGCTTGAGTGATTAGTCCGATAACAGGAACGCCACTGCCCCCTCCAATTAGTGATGTGTAAGAAGATGTGTGGTGAGGAGATGCGAAAGGCGGATCGAAGGTCAGGCTGCCATTTTTTGCGGAAGCTGAATTGATTGCCGCAACTTCCAACGCTTCTGTACGAGAAAGTTTTGGCAAAATTGAGGGTAACCGTTCGGCGAGCAAGGTCTTGCCAACACCTGGGGGGCCAAGTATTGCCAAGTGGTGACCGCCGGCCGCCGCTACTTCACATGCAAACTTCCCCCACGCCTGACCTTTTACTTGGCTGTAGTCAAAGAGATTCTTTTCGATTTCTTCATTTTCAATTTCGATTTGAGCCACAATGTCCACAATTGGAACTTCACCGCCACACATATTTAGCACCTGCGACAAATGCGTGACCCCAACTACTTCGATCTCAGAAACTAACTTTGCTAACTCGACATCCGCCGCAGCTAAGACAATCCGCTTGCAACCCTTTTGTTTAGCGGCAATTGCCGCGAGCAAAGCACCTGGAACTTGACGGACTCTGCCATCGAGTGAAAGCTCTCCGTAAAACATGGTGTCTTCAAGTATCGTATTTTGAATCTGATTGTCGGCAGAGGCAATCGCGACTGCAATAGCTACATCCAATCCAGATCCATGTTTTGGAAGTGAGGCTGGCGAAAGTCCAACTGTGATTCTTCGTTGAGGCCAATTGCAGCCTGTATTAATCATTGCCGCTCGCACACGATCTTTTGATTCGTTGATAGAAGTGTCTGCAAGTCCTGTAACGTTCATAGCGATGATGCCATCAGAAACGTGGCCTTCAACTTCAATTAGATGACCTTCTACCCCAATTGGTACACAACCTAGAACTCTTGCAATGCTCAAAATGAAATTCCTTCAATATGTTGGATTTTTAATTGAGGGCGTAAAACAATTCCAATTACATCGATTCGACCGAACTTGGATTTGTGAACTCTCATTGCTTCTTGGAGCGCTAGTTGCAACCGAGTGAACTTCGCAATATCTATCACTTCGAATGGATGACCTAATTTCAAAGATGTGCGAGTTTTGACTTCACAGACAACTAGAACACCTTTCTTTTCGAAAAGGACATCGATTTCTACCTCCGCATATCGACAATTTTCTCCGAGGATAAATCCTCCTGTTTCCAAAATATGTTTTGCGGCAAGTCTCTCGCCCCAAACGCCTAGCGTTCGATTGTGCATTGACTTTGACATGAAGAAATTTTGGCGAGGATTCAGTAGCTGAAAAGCCTGATTAATTATTTGTGGAAAACAGAACTTGATCTGATATTGTAGAAAACTATTCGGTAATTAATTTCCAAGATTTCCTGTGAATCGAAGTTAATCCTTTTTGGGAAATTGCATCTCGATGTGCACTAGTTCCGTAGCCAACATTGTCTGCAAACCCATATCCTGGAAATTGTCCTTCATATTGCCGCATCAATGCATCTCGGTGAACCTTTGCAACCACACTTGCAGCAGCAACGCTCGCGCAAGTCATATCAGCCTTAACTTTCATCACCACTTTGCCTGCATACTCATTTTCTGTCGGCGGTTCTGAGAATAAGTCTCGAGTTGGTGGGGTTAGCCAGTTGTGACTGCCGTCCAATATTGCAACCTCAGGTTTAAGCTCTAAAGAGTTGATGGCCCTGTTCGCAGCCAAACGCAATGCGGCTGTCATTCCTATTTCATCAATTTCAAATGCTTGTGCGTCTCCAATTGCAGTTGCCAATGCCCACGAAGCAATATTTGGAATTAGTTTTTCGCGTGCAATTAGTGAAAGCAATTTGCTGTCTTTCAATCCGGCCGGAATCGAAACGCAATTCGGATCGATGATACAAACGCCAACTGTGACTGGGCCTGCATAAGCTCCACGTCCGACTTCATCTATTCCGACAAGTAAATTGTGGTTCTTGAATAGCTCACGTTCTAGGGTTAAATCCGGACTGACTGAACTTCGAGACATAACTAATTATCGTTATTCGGAACTTTACTTAACTCACTCGGTGCAATCATTGTGCCAAACCGATCAAGCGGCCAAACTACTGAAACAACTTGACCAACCACATTTTCAATTGGAATTGTTCCGCTTTGGGCACCTAAATGAAATCTGGAGTCGCTTGAATACTGTCGATTGTCACCCATGACAAAAAGACGGTCTTTCGGAACAATAATGTCGAACTTAATCTGATCGCTATCGCCGCGAGTGTAGGACTCATTCTTAAGCTCATAGCCATTGATCACAATGTGTTTATTTGTGCAACATTGCACATGATCTCCTGGCAAACCAATCACACGCTTGACCAAATCGCTACCTGAGTTAGCTGGCAAGATTCCAATCCATGTAAAAAGTTTCGTGAGGTTCGCTTTCACCCCAGTTTCAGGACGCGGAGTTGGCAACCAATCGCCTGGATCTGCAAAAACGACAATGTCACCGCGATGAATTTCGCCAAATGTGTAACTCAATTTGGAAGCAATAATTCGATCATCTTTCAAGAGGGTTCCGACCATTGATTCACTTGGTACGAAAAAGGCTTGAAAAATGAAGGTTCGCAACAGCACCGAAAGCGTAATTGCCGTGATCAAGATGAAGGAAGTTTCTTTAATCCATGCCAAAACGCCTTCAGCCTTCGGCGGCTTCTTTGAGTTTTTAGGGTCGGTTGAGTTTTCGAGATTCTCTCCCAAATTATTTTCAACCACAAAGACTCCTAATCAACTTGGGCTATTCTCGCAGTTGGCCAATAGATGCCAACCACGCGACCCAAGACTTTATCTTCGGCAATCGTGCCACCTCCAGGCATGCCAAGTATGTCTCGACTGTCAGAGGAATGTTTGCGGTTGTCTCCCATCACCCAAATTCTGCCTAATGGCACTTGAACGTCAAATGGTGTTTCGCTGGAATTTTGTCCATGCAAATATGGCTCAACTAGTGGTTTGCCATTTAGCACCAAAAGACCTTTTGAATCACAGCATTTAATGTGATCTCCACCGATTGCAATTACACGTTTCACAAAATCTTTATGGGTAGCAGAAAAGCTATCAATTCCATCTATCACAACGACGTCTCCACGATTGGGCGCGAAATATTTAGCAATCTGATGGATAAGGATGTGGTCGCCAGTGGAAATTGTGGGTGACATTGAACTTGATGTAACGGTATAAGTTGCAAAGAAAACAAGTCGCAAAAGCACCGCCAGCAAAACACCAGCCACTGCGAATTTCCATAAACCAAAAGACCGCACCGAGGTGCGGTCTTTTGACGACTTCAGGGTCATAAGTTTTTTACGCGTTGTCGCGAAGTTCCTTGATTTTGGCTTTCTTACCGCGTAGTTCGCGCAAGTAGTACAACTTCGCACGACGAACATCGCCTCGGCTAACCAATTCAATCTTTTCAACCATTGGGGTGTGAAGTGGGAACTTACGTTCAACACCAACACCGAAAGAAACTTTGCGTACGGTGTAGGTCTCACCAATGCCACCGCCTTGACGGCCAATGACGATTCCTTGGAAGACCTGGATACGTGAGCGGTTACCTTCGATAACTCGTACGTGAACTTTCAAAGTATCACCAGTACGGAAATCCGGATGGTCGGTGCGAATAGCACCTTCAGTTACATGGTCAAGAGTTTGCATTTTGCTCTCCTCGATAATCGCCGCAGAACGGTCATCGGATTTAGGTGTTTGGTTGTTGACTCTTCCAAGTGCACCTACCCTCTACGGCAGGCTTGGTGCGAAAGTGCCAAGCAGGGGCGAAGTTTGTCAGAGCCAGGCTAGTTTTTAAAAATCGCTCTCAATCTGTGAGTAAATCGGGACGATATTGGGTAGTTCTTGCCTCAGCCTGAGCCTTACGCCAGGCTGCAATAGCCGCATGATTTCCGCCCCGCAACACCTCTGGCACCTCAAGATCTCGCCACACCGGCGGTTTTGTATAGACCGGTCCTTCGAGCAAATTTGCCATTTCACCAACTGCGAATGAGTCGTCTACTGCAGATTCAGCATTTCCAAGCACCCCTGGTATTAATCGCGCTATGGCTTCCACCATCACCAAGACTGCTGCTTCTCCACCTGCTAGCACATAATCACCAATCGAAACTTCGCGCACTCGAATTCGAGTTGCATAGTGAGCCGTTACACGCGAATCAATTCCTTCATATCTTCCGCAGGCAAAAACTAAATGATTTTCTTTTGAAAGTTCGGTTGCAACTGTTTGGGTAAATCGCTGCCCGCTTGGTGTAGGTACTACTAAGACACAATCATCATCAATTAATTGATCGAGCAATTCACCCCATGGTTCTGGCTTCATAACCATTCCAGGTCCGCCGCCATATGGAGAGTCATCGACAGTCTGATGTTTATCGGTTGTGACGCTCCGCAAATCATGCACACCTAATTCGAGAAGTCCATCATTTATTGCTTTGCCAACTAGCGAAAGCTTTAGCGGTGACAAGTAATCAGGAAAAATCGAGACCACATCAATTTTCATTTGATTCAACCTCCATCAAGCCTTGTGGTGGCGTAATGTGGATTGTGCTACTTTCTAAATCAATTTCTGGAACGAACTCTTCAACAAATGGCAACAACATCTCTCGGCCATCTTTGAGTCTGATACTGAGAAGATCATGTCCTGGCAAATGCAAGACATCTTCAATCAATCCGACTTGAGCTTCGTTTTCCAAAACTCTTAGTCCGACAAGCTGCCGGTCATAAAACTCATCTTCATCTTCAGGTAAATCCAAATCATCTACTTCAACTTCGACAAGTTGCCCACGCAACGTCTCACTATCGTTTCGATCTTTTATGCCAGCAAACTTCACAAGTAAAAGATTTTGATGCCAGCGAATGTTTTCGATAGCTGCAGATTTTCCGGAAGATAAAAAAACTGATGAACCGGGCGCGAAACGCAATTCCGGTTCATCAGTTCTAATTTCTACAGTAACTTCGCCACGTATTCCATGCGGACGCCCAAGTCGTCCGACAACAACACGGCTGGTTGCCATTTATTGCTCGTTTGCATCCAGAAAATCAATTCGCACACTGCGAGCACCGTTGAGGGCTGCCATAACTGTGCGAAGTGCAGTCGCGGTACGACCATTGCGGCCAATAACACGACCTAGATCTTCTGGGTTGACTGTAACTTCAAAAAGTTTCATGTCGCGATTGAATTTTCCTCCGCCGCGGGAATCACGATTAGAACGGTTCTGGCGAACTCGAACTACAACATCGTCTGGGTGATCCACGATTCCGCGGATGAGGTGCTCTAGAGCATCCTCAAGCATTTTTTAGCCTTCCGCAGGTGTTTCAGTTGTTTCTTCAACTACAGCTTCTGCTGGAGTTTCGGTTGCAACTTCTTCGACAGCTTCAACAACTGGCTCTTCGGCAGGTGTTTCTACTACTGCTTCTTCAACCTTTGCAGCTTTCACAACTTTTTCAACCTTTGGCTTTGGAGCCTTAGCTTCTTCTTCTTTTGCAACTGCAGCGTCACTGACAGCAGCAGCGAAGATCGCGCGCTTGTCAGTTTTTGCTGGTGCAACTTTCAAAGTTCCCTCTTTGCCTGGCAAGTCTTTAAATTTTTGCCAGTCACCTGTGATCTTTAGAAGAACTTCAACAGCTTCTGTTGGAAGAGCTCCAACTTTGAGCCAGTGCTGAGCACGTTCTGAATTGATTTCGATACGTGATGGTTCTTCTTTCGGATGGTACAAACCAATCTCTTCAATAGAACGGCCGTTACGTGCGGTGCGTGAATCAGCAACGACGATGCGGTATTGAGGATTGCGAATTTTGCCCAAACGCTTGAGCTTGATTTTTACAGCCACGAAAGTGGTTCTCCTGTACTTGTTGTTGACGGACGAAACTCATAGTTCATGTGGGGCAAGACCTATGTGCTTCAAGGGGTCAACCGTGGCGGGTAGAGGGACCACCTCGGCAGGCGCGTATTGTGCCAAAGTCGGCAGTTACTATCCAAACTGAAGCAGATATGAGAGTGATTTTGGCTCCCCCGATTGGACTCGAACCAATAACCGCCCGATTAACAGTCGGGAGCTCTGCCAATTGAGCTACAGGGGAATGTGAGGCTTACTCACAAGCGGGCGAACAATAGCAAGCCCGAAGATGACTTCAAACTTGA
This sequence comes from Micrococcales bacterium, assembly GCA_024640585.1. The sequence goes on along the minus strand of JAHEEQ010000003.1, from coordinate 2,283 downwards.
GAGTCTTAGGTGCCCTGACCGCGGGCATGCTCTGCCAAGGTGCGACGAGTGGACTCAAGGGCAAGTAACTGACCGAACAACTCTTGGTGGGTCTCACTGCCTTCAACTTCGCGCAACAGTTGCCCTTTAATGTCTGCAATTCTGCGTGCAGCATCAAACTCTTGCAACCTGGCAATTACGCCAGTTACAAACTTTTCTAAACTCTCTGTTGATGATGCGTTTATTGGCTCAACTATCAAAGAACTCGCCAAAGTTTTCAGTTGTGGATTTTCGATCCGCCTAAGAAGGTTTTCCACCCAAATTGCAGGTTCGATTTCAGCAATAGAAATCTCGCTTGCCAGCGCAACTACTGATTGGTGAATCTGACGGTAGGGCAAGAATGTGTAAGCCAGATCTTCAACGCTTGCGTACCAATCCATTGCAATGGTTGGTTCTTGCAAAACTGACTTTAGAGCTTCGCGTTCAACTCTATGTTCCACTTTTCGAGGATCTGGATTTTCGATAGCGTTTTGGACAGGTTCTTGAGTTGTTTCGGCTTGCTCAGTTTCTATACGCGATTTTTTATTTGAACGCCCAACCGCATCAGCGACCGTTTTCATATCCATACCCAGCCAGCCTGCAAGCATTCTGGTGTATTCAGGCTTTAACGATGGGTCTTTGATTGATCCAATAATCGGTGCGCAAATATTTAAACCAATTACGCGACCTTCAGCGGTATTGAGGTCAAGCTCTTTCAAAGTTGATTTGATTGCAAACTCAAACATCGGCACTCGTGATTCAATTAAGTGTTTAAGCGCCTCATCCCCGCTTTGAATGCGCAGGTCGCATGGGTCTAGTCCGTTTGGTTCTACTGCAACAAAAGTTTTGGCGACAAACTTTTGATCATCTTCAAAGGCGCGCAGCGCAGCCTTGCGTCCTGCAGCATCACCATCGAAAGTAAATACGACTTCACTATTTGCATTTTCCGAATCAAGTAACAAGCGGCGAAGAATTTTGATGTGGTCCTGTCCAAATGCGGTTCCACAAGTTGCAACAGCAGTCGGTATCCCGGCTAAATGGCAAGCCATCACATCTGTGTACCCCTCAACCACAACTACTTGTTGCTTTTTTGCAATGTCTTTGCGAGCCAAATCCAATCCATAAAGCACATTCGACTTCTTGTAAATTGGCGTTTCTGGGGTATTTAAATATTTAGGTCCATCATCATCGTCATAAAGTTTGCGCGCACCAAAACCAACTACATCTCCTGAAAGATCTCTAATCGGCCAAACTAAACGCCCACGAAATCTGTCATATGTTCCACGCTGACCTTGACTTAGCAAACCACCTGCAAGAAGTTCTTCGTCTTTAAAACCTAATCCGCGCAAATGATTTAAAAGTCCATCCCAACCTTTTGGTGCATAACCAACTCCAAAATGTTTGGCTGCATTCGAGTCGAAACCGCGACCTATAAGAAACTGTCGACCAGTTTCGGCATCAGGCGTGCCAAGTTGTTGTTGGTAAAAAAGCGCGGCCTGCCGATGGGCTTCGACTAATCGAGTTCGGAGTCCTGCCTGCTTATCTTGCTCCGGGGTGGTTTCTTCGTAATGCAAAATCATGCTGTATTTATTGGCAAGTTTTTCAATTGCTTCTATGAAACTTAAGTTTTCAATTTTGCGCAAGAATGAAATTGTGTCGCCACTTTCTTGGCAACCAAAACAATGATAGAAATTACGCGCAGGTGTGACATGAAAGGATGGAGATCGCTCATCGTGAAATGGGCACAAACCCTTTAGCGAACCACCGCCAGCAGATTTGAGATTTACGTAATCGCGCACAATCTCTTCAATTTGGGCACGTTCTTTAACCGCACTGACATCTGCTTCGCGTACCCGACTCACTCGCCCATCCTAAATTGGAATTGACCTATGGGCGATTGGTTACGAGAAATTGGTGCCAGTTAACCGCTGATGTGTCTGTGAGGCTCGCAATTTGGTCAATAACCACGCGCATTTTTTGGGAATCAGTTGCGGCTATTTTCCAGCTTGGCACTAACCATGGCTCGAGATCTACCCCATCGCGTCTTAGCAGCGCATCCGCTAATTCGGTCAACAAGCCACGTTGTTCGGCTTGCATCTCGCTTGCACCTTCGCGTTGCATTACATAAAGGTTTGCAAGTGTTTTCAATACTGCGACTTCAACTTCGATTTCCCGCGGAATAATTAATTGCGCGTTGTAACGAGTCAGCAAGCCGCCACCAAAATCTGCCCTGGTTGCATTCTGCGCTGCCGAACAAAACCGTCC
>JAHEEQ010000291.1 GCA_024640585.1 Micrococcales bacterium | reverse complement strand
ATTCCAACTGATCAGTCACATGGCGATGGACAAAGATAAACCTTGATCACCTCTTTGCTTTCGAAGGGTGATTACGGCTCCAAACAATGATGAGTAAAGAAAGACCAAGAAGACCGAAGTCCATAAATCATTTAATTAATAATAAGTGCTGAGCAAAACGAGTGAGCGATAGCGAATGAGCTTGCGACAGCACTGAGTGAGCTGAAAGCTCACTTCTTAACCCGAACTAATTCAATGAATTTCTAAATGATTTATTGAATTTAATCCATTTAATTCCGAATTAATTCAGGTCTATGGAAATCTCTAAAACCGCATGTGTGATGCTTCGGATTTGATTGATCTAGATCTCTTATTACGCAATAATCAAAACAATAAATTTAGGAGTTCCCATCAATGAAAAGATATCTCATCTCGTTAGCACTGATCTTGCAGGCATCTGGTTTGTATGCGGGCTCACTTGAAGAGCTGCCAACAAGAGATGGGGTAAAACTCCCTTTCTTGTACGAGAAACCAGCACAAGCGAAAGCTGTTGTTGTCTTGTTTCAAGGCGGTGGTGGAAGTATTGGCGTGACTGGTTCTAAAGAGAAGGCTTGGATTCAAAGAGATAAGGCTTTTCTTTCTGGTGGTGCAGATAGATTCAGCAAGAACGGGTTAGTTGTTGCTGTCGTCGATGCGCCTTCAGACCGTAGTGACTTGAATGGCGGATTTCGCAATTCTGCCGAGCACAATCAAGACATCAAAAAACTCGTTGAATTTTTACGAAAAGACAATTCAAACTTGCCAGTGTGGCTGATTGGCACAAGTAACGGATCTTTAACTGTGACGGGCGCTTCTATCGCAATGAATGATGCACCAGTAGCAGGTGTTGTCCTGACCTCTACTGTGACCGAAGAACATGCGTGGTCAATTGGTCAAAAGTTCGTTCATCCTGTTTATCGTGCTGACCTGTCTAAGGTGAATGTGCCAGTGCTCATCGTTCATCACAAACTCGACCGCTGCAAGCACTCTTTGTATCAACCAGTTGAAGCTCTAACCAAAGCGTTTCCAAACTCTAAAAAGGTTGAGCTCATTACTGTAGAAGGTGGCTCTGACAACAGTGATCCATGTAATGGTGGCTATCACCAGTTTTTAGGTCAAGAGCAAGAAGTCACTGACTTGATTGCGAAATGGATGCTCTCGAACTGACTGCAAATACACGCAGTACAGTTCAAATCCACGAGCCTCGCATGAACTCACTCACGTCTTAACCTAGGTTACTTGAACTCAGTGGAAGCTGTCTAGCTTGGATTCTTGGTGTGTGGGCAGGAATGGCGAGTTCGTGGTGTTGTCTTATTGAGCAAGTGCAGCTAGGACCAAACTTCCAGCCCCACACACGCACGAACTCATTCGTATACGGACCATATACGGCAGAACGCACAGGGGCTTGTTCTGCTTGGATTTCTTGATCGGTGATGCTTAAGTTCGTCCTTTGAAAGGACAAGATCGACTGCTGAAAATTTCAGCACTTATGTATGAAAAGACATCTTTCCTTATGAAATCAGCTAACCGCTTGATTCAATTCAGGAAAATTAAATCGGGCAAAAGGATAGGAATACCTTTTCAAAGGGAATATCGTTGAACTCATAAATAGTTAGATAAGTAAGGAAACTACATGAGTCAAGCACGAATTCTCACCGACCGCGAATACAGAAAAGTCTTGCTGTACATCGCAGCACATCGACACGCATCACGCAACAAATGCCTTTTGTACATGTCGCATCTCGCAGGGCTGCGAGTTGGTGAAATCAGCCATCTCACTTTGAAAGATGTGCTCAATGAAGATGGAACGATCAAAGATGAGGTGTTTCTGTCGGCTGAGAAAACGAAGGGGAGCAGGGGGCGCACATTCTTGATGCCCAAGAAGCTGCGCGACGAGATCTACAACTACTTGAGCATTCGCTTTCGTCTGAAAGATTTGAAAGCAGCTGCTATGACTGACACAAGTCGTGCGCTGTTCTACACGCAGCGACATCCAGCAGATGGATTCAGCCCGAACACGCTTGCGCAGCTGTTTCACTATCTGTACAAGAACGCAGGCATCGAGGGGGCGTCATCGCATTCGGGGCGCAGATTCTTTGCGACATCACTCAGCGAGAAATCAGTCAATCCCAAAGTACTGCAAAACTTGCTGGGTCACAGACAACTACAAACCACGATGCGCTACGTGGAAATCTCGC
>JAHEEQ010000290.1 GCA_024640585.1 Micrococcales bacterium | reverse complement strand
CCAAAAATTCGTAGGTGAAAATCTGCAACAACGCCGCACTTCTTTAGAAAATGTCGAACTTGTTCAGCGCGATGTCTTGCGAGAATCATGTTGTTATTCCAGATGAATTTGGTGACAGATGCACGAGTTTGCGTAAATCCCAGAAGACGAACAATTTCGCCATCATGAATAGTTTTAGCGAGTCTCCTCAAGACCACTTTTGCATGGTCATTCAAATTATGTGAACGGTAACCAAATCGAACCAGTTCGTATTGGGTTGAATTGATTTTCGTTGGAACAGAGAAACCAGGTTCGCTTGCACCAATTTGGTTTATCGCCACAACACTAAAAACATAGGTGACAGTAGGTTCAAGATTCTTTATTACGCATTGCAATTCGGTTGTACTTGAGCACGTGAAAGCTCCAACATCAGTTGTAATGGTGTAACCGGTGATTGGAAAACCGCCATCCGTCTCTGGAAGTGACCACATAACAGTTACTGTGGTTTTGCTTTCTGCAATCTGAACATTGATTGGAACACTTGGAACCGTTTCACCTACGGCATTAGCTGGTGCAAAAGATGAGACCATCAAAATAGCTATCGCTGTGATTGCGATACTGAGTCTGCGGTTTGTGTTCATACTTAATGATAAACCGAAATATTTAGACAAGGTAGGGCATTAAGTAATAAAAGGTTTAGCAGCCAGGTCCGCTTGGAGATGGCTCCGGGCGGGCTAGTTCATCGTTTGCGTCACGATTGGTGCGCACCTCTTCAAAACCTTGTCCCACCAGCACGTCTACAGATTTGTCTGAGCGATCATCAAGGACAAGTTTTGAATTGTTTATGTATGCGGCAACTAGCGCTGCTGCGTGTTCCCCATTTTTGCCGTAATGAATTTCTGCGGTAATAGAAATTTCTCGTTCGTCATAGTTTCCAACTTCGCCAATTTTGAATCCTCGAACATCGAAAATTTCGGCAGTAATTCCAGCCATTCCAACACGATGCGAGCCGTTGTACACATTTAAGGTGAATCTATTTTTTGCGGGTACATAGTCGCGAGGGAAAACAGCGAGAGTCACGCAAGCAACTGGATCCTGACCGTCAACTAATACGGCTTTTGGAACGTGGCTAAACCAACCGGTTCCGAATCCAATAATGAAAATACCAAATCCAACCGCCGCTATTTGTGCGATTCGCTTGCGCCTCGCAAGCCGTGCACCGCGGAAACTAATTTCTGGCATTTTCACCCCACTTTCTTGTGGCGGAGGATGCGGGATTCGAACCCGCGAGGGCGTTAACCCAACACGCTTTCCAAGCGTGCGCCATAGGCCACTAGGCGAAACCTCCGTGGCGAAGGATAGTGATGCGCGATGAGCGGATTTTCGGCGCTAGATGCGGACTATCGGACGAGTCAAAAGGTTCTTAGACTTGTTCAAGACCCCTCGTGCGACGACACCTCGCCCAACTCCCCCAGGGCCGGAAGGCAGCAAGGGTAAGCAAGCTCTGTTGGGTGTGCGGGGGGTCCCAAATTTGAACGAAAAGTCATAAAACAGGATTAGGTTCGCCACGTGTCACTAGCGCTTTACAGAACATACAGACCAGGCAAGTTCGCCGATGTAATTGGTCAAGATCACGTAACCGAACCTTTAAAACGTGCACTTGCGAGTGACCGCACCCATCACGCTTACTTGTTTTCAGGTCCGCGCGGTTGTGGCAAAACATCCAGCGCACGCATCCTCGCTCGGTCATTGAATTGCGCAAACGGACCAACCGCAGAACCTTGCGGCACCTGCCCTTCTTGCATCGACCTCGCGCCCAATGGAAATGGTTCACTCGACGTAATCGAATTGGATGCCGCTTCAAATCGCGGTATTGATCAGGCACGTGAATTACGCGAACAAGCAATGTATGCGCCAGCAGGTTCGCGTTTTCGTATTTACATCATCGACGAAGCTCACCAACTAACAACTGAAGCCGCAAACGCTCTTTTGAAACTAGTTGAAGAACCACCAGCACATTTACGATTTATTTTTGCAACGACCGAACCCGAAAAACTTCTTTCAACTATTCGTTCTCGAACCCATCACTATCCATTTCGTTTGGTACCAACTTCCATTTTGCAAGATCACCTTGCAAAAGTTTGTGCTTCCGAAAATGTCCCAGCAGATCCAGCAGCTTTAGCGCTAGCGGCCAAAGCTGGACAAGGTTCAGTTCGCGATGCATTGAGTGTGCTTGG
>JAHEEQ010000288.1 GCA_024640585.1 Micrococcales bacterium | reverse complement strand
AAATCCTTCTTGAAGAACTGCCCGCAACAAGGGTGCTGATTGTGAGGTCCGCACTTCTAGTGGCTCTAGCAATCACTTCAATTGGGACAAGTACGGATGCGTTGATGAGTTGAGAAGCGAGGCTAAGAATTGGCTCATTTCGCCACATTCGAAGTTTTGCACGACTAATTTGCATAAGTTCTTGCAAATTCTGTATCTGTGCGTCGAAATCAATTCTCGCTACTACGAGTTTGTTAGCAGATGCTGCGCTCAAATTCATAGCGACCGGAATATTTGCTACGTGGGAGGTCTTGGATGAATTCTTGACAAAAGAATATCTCTGCAAAGTTCCAACCAATAAGGCAACCAACACATCATGATTACTGACGCCTTTACCCGTAGTCACGTTTTTCAATAAACGCTTATCTATCTTGAAAAACTTTGTAATCAAGTTGGAAGATTCGATTTTTGGCAATGTAGTCCCTTTAAGAGATACAACTCGATTGAAACTTTGGATGAGTGAGTTGAAATCTGAAGCCAATCCAACCGGGTCTTTCGTAATTCGACTGACTATCTTGCCGACATTGTTCTTAAGCTCTTCATGTACATCAGAACCATTTTCATCATTAGGTTTTGAAACTGGAACTATAACTGGATTGTCGAAAAGGGTTTGCAACATAAACATAGCTGTATTGCCATCGGCTATCGCATGGTGCAAAGCACAAACCAAATACGTACGGCGCTCCTTTTGGATTAATTTCAAGCGCCATAAACATTCATCCGGAGAAAATTCGTGATTTGCAAGAGCTACGGTTTCGCTCGTGATGTCCAACCCAGTAGATACATATTCATGATAATTGAAATCTAAGAGCGGTTTGATTCTAAATGGTTCCGTGCCGGTGATTCCCATAGAAAGTACCGGGAAAGTTGCGAGCAAAATCTCAATTCTCGGGTATAGGTCTTTAAGGTCGACTTTGCCCGCAATTTCTGCAATTGCTACTACATTTGCGGCTAACTTAGGTTCAGATTGAGTGAGTCGCCAAGTAGCAAGATCCCAACCTTCAAGTTGCCTACTCATAACTACTGGTCGAGTTCAGCCATTATTTCATCTGAAACATCAAAGTTCGCAAAGACGTTTTGAACATCGTCACAATCTTCTAATGCATCGATGATTTTGAAAATCTTTCTAGCTCCATCTGCATCTATTGGAATTAGCAAACTTGGCACGAGTGCAGAATCCGCGCTGTCATATTCAATTCCAGCATTTTGCAATGCGGTTCGAACTTCGACCATATCACCTGCTTCGGTAATAACTTCGAAAACTTCGCCCAGATTATTTATTTCTTGAGCGCCCGCATCAAGCGCAGCATCTAAAATCGCATCTTCACTTGTTCCACTTGCAGGCACGATAATCACACCTTTGCGATTGAACAAATATGAAACCGACCCTGGATCAGCCATATTGCCATCATTCTTACTGATGGCAGTTCGAACTTCGCTAGCTGCACGATTGCGATTGTCGGTCAAGCATTCAACCAATAAAGCAACACCATTTGGTCCATAGCCTTCGTACATGATGGTTTGCCAATCGGCGCCCCCAGATTCGGCTCCGGAACCACGTTTTACTGCCCGTTCGATGTTGTCGTTTGGAACAGATGATTTTCGTGCCTTTTGAATTGCGTCGTAAAGGGTTGGGTTTCCTGCAGGATCTGCACCGCCAGTGCGCGCTGATACTTCTATTGCTTTAATTAATTTCGCAAATAATTTAGCGCGTTTTCCATCAATTGCAGCTTTTTTATGTTTGGTCGTCGCCCATTTGGAATGTCCGGACACGGTTACAGCCTTTCCAAGGTTTTTGATTGATTTACTAAGTTAATGAAGTATCTATGAAAGTCAAGATCATGCGTGAGTTCAGGATGAAAAGAAGTTGCGAGTACGTTTCCTTGTTTAACTGCAACAACCGCACCTTTGTGTTCACCGGTTTCGACTCGTGCAAGTATTTCAACCTCATCTGAGAATTTTTCGACCCATGGTGCTCGAATAAATACTGCGTGTATTTCACTTTTAGAAATTTCAGGGGCGTGCAAGACCGCTTCAAAACTATCAACTTGCCGGCCAAAAGCGTTGCGTCGAACTGCGATATCGAGGCCACCAAAAGTCTCTTGATCGGATTTTCCGTCAACCACTTCTTTAGCGAGCATGATCATGCCTGCACATGAACCATATACAGGCATACCAAGAG
>JAHEEQ010000287.1 GCA_024640585.1 Micrococcales bacterium | reverse complement strand
TAACCGCAGAGACTGTGCCTAAAGCGTGAAAACCCTGCGAATTAAGGGCTCTAGCCGCCTCTGACAAGGTGGCACCTGTAGTCACAACATCATCGATGAGAATCAGGTCACCTCTTAGAACTGCACCTGGTTTAACGGAAAATGCACCTTCAAGATTACTTTTCCGCTGGTCTCTTGTTAGGCCACTTTGGTCTGCAACTCGTCGAGTTATGTGCAAACAATCATTAACTGGAATATCAACTTCTCGCGAAATCTTTTTTGTTATCTCGACAATAAAGCTTCTGCCACGTCTTCTTTGAGATGCTCTACTAGAAGGTATCGGAACTAATTGAAAGTACTGTGAATTAAGTTTTGCTTTTCGTAAAACATGAGTAATTGCCGATATCAATAAATCATCTGCTCCTTGAATTGAACTCTCTTTTGCAGCCAAAAGTATTTTAGAAGCGGTCGGTGTATACAAAAGTGCAGAGTGAACTTTTACATGAGGAACTTGTGTTTTGTAGTAATGCGGAATCCATTCACTCCTACATTGAGTGCAAATTGATATTCCTAATCTATTGCAACCATAACAACGTGTTGGAAAAATCAATTGTGCTAAATCCTCAATTAATGCCATCTGACAATAATTGAGTAATTTAAAAGCTGAACCTAAAAAGTTTGCAAAGGTGTGGAGATTAAGCTTTGTAATCCTCCGGCTGCAATGGAATCAATCGACTTTCAATCGCTTCCCATGTCTTACGCGGAAGGGTCACTACAAAGTGAGCGCCGCGGCCAGGTCGTCCCCATGCTTCGAGCTCTCCATTGTGCAGACGTGCATCCTCCAAAGCGATCGATAATCCAAGGCCGGTTCCTCCACGTGTGCGTGCACGGGATGGATCTGCACGCCAAAAACGATCAAATACTCGCATTAACGCGTTCTCATCTAGACCTACGCCGTAATCACGCACTCCAACTGCCACATCATGTTCACTTGCAACAATTGTTACATCGATTTGCATCTCTTCGGCATGATCTATCGCATTGGCCAAAAGATTGCGAAGAATGCGTTCTACGCGGCGAATATCGGCTTTCAGCATCAGTGCAGGCTCATCTGACTTGATATAAATCTGGGTTTTTCTCTCTTTTGCTACGAGTGCTAGATCCTCAGCGCATCTATGTACAAGTTGAACTAAGTCGAAGTCCACAGCTTCTAGCACGGCAACTTCAGCATCAAAACGAGATACCTCAAGCAAATCTTCTAGTAGCCGCTCAAATCGATCTAGCTGTGCAACTAAGAGTTCGGCACTTCGAGCAACTGTTGCATCAAAACTGTCCTTCGATGAATGAATAACTTCAGATGCCATACGCAAAGTAGTTAATGGAGTGCGAAGTTCATGCGAAACATCCGAAACAAATCTTTGTTGAACCCTTGAAAGGTTTTCAAGTCGAGCAATTTGCTGTTCAAGAGATTCTGCCATCTCATTAAATGCATGACCTAAGGTTGATATTTCATCCTGCGAATACACATTCATTCGCTGTCTAAAATCTCCCGCTGTGAACTCGGTTGCAATTCTGGCTGCTTCGCGGACCGGCTTTACAACTTGGCGAACCACAAGCCAGGTGATCAACGAAATTAAAAACAAAAGAATTAATCCGGAAATTAAAAGATAGGAGTTAATGAGTTCTAGAGTTTTTCTTTCGTTAGCTAAAGAAAAGACTATGTACATCTCATACTGACCGGCATTAGGAATTTGAACCTTTTGTCCGATTGCAAGTCCTGGAACGCTTCCACCAGGTATGTACCGCATGGTGGTGTACTCCCACACCAAATCCTTATCTTTACGAACTCTTGTGCTCAGGGATTCAGGAATAGATTTAGGATCCAGTAAATTCGATCCAATTTCATAATTTTTTGGTCGCGTGTTTCCAGGGCTTCGGATAAAAACAACTTCGCGTGTATTCTCATTTGAAGTTAATGTCGTTGCTGAGCTAATAACATCATCTACTACCTGTTGTACTACTGCATCCTTTTCCCCTTGCGCTAAAAGGAATCGATACTCAGCGGTGAAGATTGTTGAACGTGCTTCGACAACAGCTGAATTCAGATTTACCTCTTTAATACCGCTAGAAAGCCGGGAATTAAGGGCTGATCCGGTAATCCACACAACGCCTGAGGACAAAATAATGGTGGAGAGGATGACCTTAAAGGCCAGGGAGTTTCGAACTTTCCAGAAAATACGGT
>JAHEEQ010000285.1 GCA_024640585.1 Micrococcales bacterium | reverse complement strand
ATTGCTGTGCATTTCCTAATTGCAAGAACACACTTGTAGATCGGCCAAGTGGAAAGGTCACTGGCGAGATCTGTCACATCAATGCAAGAAGCGTAGAGGGGCCTCGCTATGTGGTTGAGCAGACAGAGGAACAACGTCATTCGTATGAAAATTTATTGTTGCTTTGTCCAATCCACCATCAAGTCATAGATGATGATCCAGTTGCATATACCGTCGAGCGTCTGCAACAAATGAAATCAATCCACGAATCTGCTCATCCGAATTTTCACGAATTCAACGATGCCGTTGCAAATGCATTGATTGCCAATTTGCAGGAAAATTCAGTAAAAAATGGATCGATCATTATTAGCAACAATCAGATGGGTGGGCAAATTGCACACTCGATCACTAATAACGGACTTCAGCCTCGGCGAATCACGAAGTTGGCAGGTGATCAACTAGTGTCCGTTTTAAAGGCATTGCCCACAGAGACCGTTTCAATACATTGCGTATTCGGTGATGTCGAAAGCTTTGATTTGGCGACAAACATCAAAATCCTTCTTGAACAATCCGGATGGAAAATTCAGACATTGCTGCAGCACGGCTTCAGTCAACCAGTCAAGGGGTTGTATGTTCAGACGCCAACAGATACACCAGGCATCAATAGTTTGATACGGTGGATGACAGCTTCTGGGCTAAAGCCGATTCCGTGCTTAGATAAGAGCTTAAAAATTTCCGAAATTGTTATTGGAGGAAATCTCTAACGAACAGTGAGATGATTTGCTGAAATTTATTTAATTCAGCAGCAACTCTTACCAGGCGATCCATTTTTTAAGAAATCACGAAGATCGTTATGCTTCGTCTCTAAATGCTCATAAAAGTTTGCCAGACTGGCCTCTTTGTGATCAATAGCTTTCCAAACTTCGAATGGAAGAGCATCATTCAAGTTTCGACTCCATACCTCAACATATTGCAATAGAGTGGGGAAATAGGTTCGAGTCTCTTCTTCAGCTAGCCAGTAGTTCTTGCGAAAGATATCGATCATTTCTTGATAGAGCGGAAACAATTCGGTTTCAAACTTTTGATCGTCGTAATCAATCAAATTCTTGAAGCGAGGCCATTTCTGATCCATCAAAACTTTCATTTCTTCAGGGCCGATGGGCTCACTAGCCGTCGATAGCAAAGCCCATTGTTCAGAGGCGATGCCTTGAAGGGTTTCTCGCAATTCGGCATTTCTGTGAATTGTGTTTTTGATGCCTAGCAAGGGTGAGTAAAACTGGCTGAGCTGGCTTTCAATAAATTTCAATTTGCGCTGTGTTTGCTCACGTCTTGATGTGAGCCAAGCCCCCGCTAAGACACCAAAAAATCCAGCTATGGCACCAATGGCAGGCGCAAAGAATTGAGAGGTATCCATCATTTCAGTTAGTTGTGAGATCACGAACCTTGCGGTAGATTTCTACCATTTTGGGGTCGTGCACCATCTAAGGCTCAACTAATTTCGTTGGATTCAGAATTTTTTGGCTCCATCGCTCAGTTTGCAACTACCAGTGCCCTTAACGTTGCCACCACCGAGAAGTCGGTTGTTTAAATAGCTCTGGAAGCCTGAGGTCTCAAAGTTAAAAATTCCAGTTGAAGTGCTGAGACTGATGTTCTTCCCTTGATAGCTGAAGTTAATCGCTGTTCCTTTTTCTGAGAAGTTGACATCCTCACCGCTAACAGTTAATTTTCTTAAAACACCCATTTCATCACGATCAACGATCAGATCGCCAATCCAGCCTTCAGCAGTGCAATTGAGATGGGTCGTAATGCGCCTTTTTTTAGCGACCGTGGCAGCGTTATCGCTGTCATCGCTAACTAGCTTGAATGCATCAAAGTTAAATGAGGTGGGGGCATCACCAGATTGCCATTCAACTCTGATCTTGTCACCATCTTGTTTCCAGCAACCCATACTGGCAACTTTACCTACCATATACAGAGCATTGCCTTCAGCTTGTGTGCAAGATTTTTCCATTACTGTAACGATTGCGTGAGTAGAGCCGGTTGTCGGGATCAGCGCCATAAAGACTTTACTTGCCTGTACAGAGGTGACAGCAAACAGAGACATTGCAATGATGAGGGTGTTTTTCATTTGTAGCAAACGAGTAGGGCGATATGATGCCAATCGTAATTCATTTATCAATGAAAGCCCAATTCAGTGACTTCAAAAAATATGCAAGTATTTTGATTTAATACTCAGAGGGCAACA
>JAHEEQ010000276.1 GCA_024640585.1 Micrococcales bacterium | reverse complement strand
ATGCAACATTTCTCGTTTACAAGTTGATCAGCTGTGGCCATCAATTTCCGTTCAGGTCAATTAAGTACGAAATGAGCGGAGAACATAAAAAACCATTCTTTGACCAACCTCAGTCAGACGGAACAGGACAAACCAGCTTCCAAAGCTCAGCGCCTGATGCTGCGAACCAAAGCATCAAGGAAGAGGATGGCTCAACGAAGCTAGAGTCAAAGACACGCAACTTCACAGGAAAGGTTGCATTCCCAGATCTCATTCGTAAACCAATCTGGAAATCAAAGACCCTCACTTTTCAACAATGGCTTGAGAAGAAGCGGTACGTTGGAGGGAAAAGCCTTGACTCAACATCGGTTGGTACGCCAAGCGGCAACCGTCGCGTTCGCCCAATTGATCTAGCAATGCAGGTTCAACGGAAAAATAAAAATGACATGCTCCCGCCTGAGTTCATTCGTGAGTTCCTTGAAGAACTTTTGGCAGTTACTGGCATTGACATCACTCTACTCACCGAAGGTGAAGATGACGGCTGGTCAATTCCTGTCCCATTGATTACAAATGATGATGGTGAAGTTGAACCGAAATTGTTCGTAGCAGATCCGATTGAAAACAATCGCTTAAGAAGGATTTGCGTGTTATCGCTAAAAGACGAAAAGGACCACCACTTAATGGGAATCCTTGAAAGCAATCCAAATTTCAGCAAACTCTATCCAACCATCACTAGCGACGACTCGAATCTTTTGACAGTTTTAAAATTAACAACGGAAGACTATGTTGGGATGTGACGACTGTGGGATTGGTAAAAGCCCGAATAGGAGTCATCAGGGCACTACGCTGGCAGGTCTACTCCCAGTTTCTCCTTGACCCACTCGGCCCGCTTGGTTGGCGTGAAGTTTGTGCACACGCAGACAGTTTAGCGCCAAGGGATTAACCTAGTTTGCGGAAAAATCAAACTCTGATGAAATCAAGGAACTTACCTAGTATGTCTAGGCAAGGGTCTGAGGAGACAAACTCGGAATTGGGTCGGGCACTGGGAAACCAGTGCCCTTTTCATTTCAACATAATGCTTAAACGATATCCCCAAAGGACTTCTTTAACTACTGATCTGTAAATCAAATATGGCTTTCGCCATAAAAAGCTTTGTTGGCAATTTTCCAGCCATCATTTGTCTTCAAAAGAACAAAGTAGTCGGTAAAAAGATTAGCCCCATGCCTGAGAGTTACGCGCGCACAAGCAGCTGTACCTTTCACATCGATCCAATCAATTAATCTTTGACGATTAGCTTCATCTGCAGCTGGCTGATTTTTGAATCTTTCACAGTACACATCAAGAGTCCAAGAAGTAAACACTCCCTCTCGCATCGACTCAATATGTGCACTGGGCAAAAAAGCTTTGCGCATATAGATTGAATCGTCATGTGCGTGACCCAAAAAATATTGCTCTATGGGATGCGCCACCTCTAGTTGCTCGGAAGTCAGTTTGTTTTTTTCAGTGTGAATCATGGAAGTAAGCATGGTTGAAAATTAATGGAGCATTGATCATCCAGAATGACCAACTTGCTGCTGAATTGCCATGGCGAACTTGCCACCGCCAACAGACCAATCTGAGTAGTCATTTTCGTGAACAAATATGAAAACATCATCCGAACTGATATGCGCATTATTTTGCAAATTCTGTGAGATGTGATGATACAAAGCCCTTTTCATTGCATCGCTCCGCCCTCTGCGCATTGTGATTTCGATCACAACCGGCTTTTCAGAACGTTGATAACCATTGAATGTTTTACTAAAGAAAAAATCTTCAGACTGATAGCTAGTGATCATGTTAAATAATTCATCAGACGGCATTCCGATAGCATCAATTAATGCCTGATGAATTCCTTCAACAATCGACTTACGTTGTTGGAAAGTTGTTTCATGATGAACATTGGTTCGGATAAATGGCATGACAATTAATTTGTGGATAGGTTGTAAAAGGCCGAGCGGCCTGGGTACACGGCCACATCGCCCAAGTCTTCTTCGATACGCAAGAGTTGGTTGTACTTGGCCATGCGGTCCGAGCGGCTCATCGAGCCTGTTTTGATTTGACCGGCGTTCAAGCCCACAGCGATATCCGCAATTGTGCTGTCTTCGGTTTCGCCAGAGCGGTGGCTGATCACGGCGGTGTAGCCAGCGCGCTTGGCCATCTCGATGGCTTCGAAGGTTTCGGTCAAGGTGCCGATTTGGTTGATCTTGATGAGGA
>JAHEEQ010000267.1 GCA_024640585.1 Micrococcales bacterium | reverse complement strand
ACTGCTGAAAGAAGAAGGCATGACGGCCACCGTTAGCAGCATCCACATCAACGCTTGGTTTGGCGATCACAACAAATGGCATGGCGCGCAGTGGATTCTGAAAGAACTCACAGGCAGAGAACTCACAAATGAACTGGACCAATGGGTTTACGTGGGCGACTCTACCAACGACCAAGTGATGTTTGAGCATTTCACACACAGCGTGGGTGTGGCCAACATTAGGCGCTTTGAGAAAGAGCTCAAGTATTTGCCTAGCCACATTACAAAGCACGAGCGTGGAGCTGGGTTTGCAGAAGTTCAGAAAACTCTGCAATATTCAAACTAAATCTAGTTTTAAACTGGAATAAATTCAATGCCTGATTGCATCAAGCCAACTAAATTGATGTTGCTTGTGTTGTAACTAGAATCTGCTGCTAGGTGTGCCAATGCACCTGGAGACATGCCATTTTGAAGAAGCGCGATATACGGGGCTTTGTCTGCTGCTGTCGCATTAAACCCAATAATATTCTTCCAAAGCAAGCTAACAACTTGATCTTGGGTTACAGCGCCAGCTGCATTCAACGCAAGACCAGCCAGATTATCGTAAGTCCAGCCTGCATCCAAAAAACTCAAACCAATACCTACATATTGCTTGTTAGTGAGAGAGTCTTTACCAAATATCGCACCTAGAATTTTGGCCGTGATGCCTGCATTTTCCGTTGGTCCCGTGTCCAAGGCCCAAGATGTATTCTCAAAATAAATACGTTCGATGTTCTGCAATTCAACATGTCCCAACGTATTGTTAATTGCATCAACACTCCAAAATCCAGTGACAGTATCTTTGCTAACTTTGAATTCAGCAGCAGACTGCCAAATTCGCAACAAATCAAGACCCGCACCACCATCCAATAGGTCATTGCCACCTGTGTATGTCACCGAATTATTTTTCGCATTGCCAATGATCACATCGTCATATACTGTCCCGACAACACTTTCAATCAAACTGCCAAAAGCAATTGACACATTGTTGAATTGTGAAGTGCCATCAGAATCAAGCCCTATGGAACTGGATTTTCCTGGTCGCAAATCAATGCTTGCCGGAACACTTGCAGCAGATGCATCAAGAGTGTCAAAGCCGCCATCATCCAAAATCAGAAGAAATCCGGTGGAATCGGTGATCTTGTATGAATTATCCCCGGTTGCGTAGGCCTTAGAGCCGTAAAGAGTTCGCAATGCTTGAAGATCAAAATTACCAAACCAAGATGGCCAAACTCCGCCGTTAGTTGCGGCATTCACATCCAACATCACTGTATTGCTTGCGGTTGAAAAAGTATTAAGTAACACAGTTGCGCCGGATGTGTCTGACTCGGTCAAGGGATGTTGCAAACCAAGCGCATGACCCAACTCGTGCAACAAAGCATAGTAGCCTTCTTGTCCAGGCCTCATTAACGCCAGCGTCTCCTGGTCAATCCAAACATCACCTGCGCGCGCATCATTTTTAAATTCATCTGGAATAAATGAATAAGCACGCGTATTGGACTGCTGATTGACGCCCAATCTAATTTGTCCAGCATCACCAGAAACTTCGGTAAATATCAGTCCAGTTTGATTCTGGAGAACCGAGAATAAATCACGGACTATTTGCTTTTGACTATCGGAAAAAGTAGAGAATCCAACACCACCTTCATTTCCAGAGGAGGGCGATACCAATAAAAAACTGTATGTCAGTGCAACCCCATTGCCTGAATTCCCAGTCTGCCACCCCGTGTATCCTCGCAATAGGATTTCACTTCCAATCTGTGTTGTGTCAATTAAATCGACAACATTAAATTTTCGATCAATCTGACTGTTGTCTGCAAATACTTCTTTGAACATCAAAGTTTCGGCATTTTTCAAAATTGCAGAGTAACCGTTATTTCCAATCAACTGAACAGTGCGACCATCAGCAGATACTTTGATTTGAAAATCACTGATCTTGTTATCATAAAAATTAACGGTGTCATTTCCTCCCCGTGCATCCAATGTTGCCGAACCAGGCTTTCGATTTTTCCAATTAAATCCATTCAGCCAAATACTGTCTGATTTGGATGATCCAAAAATAACATCGCCATTTTGACCGCTTGTATCAATGTCGCGCACATTGATCAACGTATCCCGCGTTCCGTAACCATCTAGCGCATAACCTGCGTCTAAATCAACATAAATGGCACTTGGCGAATCCCAATAAGCTGCGCCGCCACTTGGATAATCAAATTCATCATTGATGATG
>JAHEEQ010000059.1 GCA_024640585.1 Micrococcales bacterium | reverse complement strand
ATGATTGGCTCATGAGTGACTATCAAAAGCTACGGGTTGAATACACAAATCAGACGCTTAATGAGTTGGATTTAGCCAAAAACCCACTTGAGCAGTTCCAAAACTGGATGATTGACGCGAAAGAATTGCCAGAACCAAATGCAATGGTCGTCGCAACCGCTGATCAAAATGGCCAGCCCAGTGCCCGCCATGTTTTGTTGAAAGAAGCTACTAACCAAGGTTTTGTTTTCTACTCAAACTATGCATCTCGCAAAGGCAGTGAGATTGCAGTAAACCCTAAAGTCTCGCTAGTTTTTCCATGGTTTGCGATTTTTCGCCAAGTGATAGTTGTTGGAAGTGTTGTGAAAGTTAGTCGTGAAGAATCTGAAACCTATTTCCATTCTCGACCACATTTTTCGCAACTGGCTGCGCTTGCCAGTAATCAATCAACAACTTTGGATTCGCGCGATGAACTTGAAGAACGATTTGCTGACCTTAAGTCACAGTATCCTGAAGGATCGGTTGTTCCGCTTCCGGAAAATTGGGGTGGGTATTTAGTAACACCAAAGTCGATTGAGTTTTGGAGTGGTAGAAAATCTCGAATGCACGACAGGCTAATTTACACAGCCGAAAAATCTTTTCCTGATTTAACAAATGCAAACGATTGGAAAATCTCGCGGCTATCGCCTTGAGTTATTTCTTTATCTCGCTATATCTGCGAAGTGATTCATCGCGCTCAACTGCGTGATCCACAATGCGGGTTGCATATCCATTTGCGTATCCATCTCCTTGTTCCCAAGGTTCATGCACAGCTGACCCATCAATATGGCTAAGTTCGGGAATGTATTTGCGAACATAATCACCATTCGGGTCGAACTTAAGGCCCTGTGTGACTGGATTGAAAATACGAAAATACGGAGCCGCGTCGGTACCGCATCCCGCTGTCCATTGCCAGCCATGCTGGTTACTTGCCACATCTGCATCTTTAAGTAGTTCAAAAAACCATGCAGCTCCTTGTTGCCATTCGAGATGCAGGTCTTTAACCAAGAAAGATGCAGTTACCATACGAACCCGATTGTGCATCCAGCCTTCTTGAAGTAGTTGACGCATTCCAGCATCAACAAATGGATAGCCAGTGTTTCCACTTTTCCAAGCCTCAAAATGTTGTTCAGCAATTTGGCCTTTGTTGTATTCCATTTTCGCAAAAGTTGGATTTAAATATTCTGTAACAGTATGCGGATTGTGAAAGAGAACATCAGCGTAGAACTCGCGCCATGCAATTTCTTTTCTAAAAGTTTCTTCGCCTGCGGAATCACCGAGTTCTGCCAAAATAGTTCGCGGATGTATCTCGCCCCACTTCAGTGCAACACTCAATCTTGATGTGCCATATAAATCTGCGCGATCACGCAATTCTTTGTAATTCTTCACATCGTTTTCTAAGAAGTATTCAAATCTTTCAATTGCCGATGTTTCACCTGCGGCACTTCTTTCCATTCCCTGCGGCATTTCAACAATTGGAAGTCCGTGACTTTCTATGCCTTGCACCCAATTATTTTTTAGATTCATCTCAAGTGGGCCGCGCCATCCATGTGCAAGCCAACCTTTATAAAAAGGTGTGTAAACCTTGTATGGCGTGCCGTCAGGCTTATTAATCCGACCTGGTGCTACTGCATAATTTGAACTAATGATTTCAAATTCGATTCCTTCTGCAGCCAAAACTTCCGCGACGCGTTTGTCACGTTCAATTCCAGGCGTGGTGAAATCGGCAGCGCAAAACACTTTGTTTGCGTTAGCTGATTTTGCGACCTTTAAAACTTCTTCAATCGGATCACCATGTCTAACAATTAAATTGCCATGCAAAGAATCGTTTAGGCACGAAAGAGAATCAACTAAGTAAGCCTGCTTTGCGGCTCCCCAAGTAGGCCAAAGTGCTGAATCAATCATGACCATGCATGCGGTTTGGTCTCCAAAAGCATCTGCCGCGGCTAAGGCTGGGTTGTCAAGCAGACGTAAATCTCTGCGAAACCACATCAAACTATTCACACCCGCAAGCCTAAGGAAAGTTAAAGGTCTGAGCCTGTCGGCAGTAGGTTTGCCGAGTGAGCGACCTCATTGACACCACAGAGATGTACCTGCGAACCATTTTCGAATTACAGGAAGAAGGTGTCGAACCGCTACGCGCTCGAATTGGCGAGCGACTAAATCAAAGCGGCCCAACTGTGTCAGAAACAGTTTCACGCATGCAGCGAGATGGGCTTATTGATCTTGTAAACGGTCGGCTATTGGAGTTCACAACTGAAGGCAAGCGCCTTGCAGAACAAGTAATGCGCCGACACCGGTTGGCTGAGTGCATGCTCGTCGAGGTTTTGAAAGTCCCTTTAAATGAGGTGCATGAAGAGGCTTGCAAGTGGGAACACGTAATAAGTGATGCAATCGAAGAGCGAATTCTCGATTTACTTGGGCGGCCCACCCAATCTCCATTCGGAAATCCAATTCCAGGTGTGAGTGCAGAATCCGATCTGAGCGCTGCTGGAAAATTCCAAACCTTGGCAGACATCAGCACTGCATTTGTCGAAGTCAAACGAATCGCAGAGCCACTTCAACATGATGAAATAGTTTTTCAAGAATTAGTAGCCGCTGGCATTTCGGTAGGTGTGCAATCCCAAGTTGAAAAAACAGCTACTGGTTGGAAGTTTTCAACAATGAACTTTGAACTGCCAGAATCGCATGGTCGTCACTTATTCGTTGCGATTATTTCTTAAACACAATTAAATCAGTAATCTCGCGACCAAGGTTTTTGCCCTTTGTCTCAAATCTTGTCGTTGGACGATCTGACCAGATGCCAGCTCTCGGATTTTCTTGAGTATCCCAATCAGGATGTTGTTCTAGTTCTGCTCGCGCCCAATCAGCGTACTCCTGCCAATCAGTAGCGAAATGGAAGAAGCCACCGGGTTTTACAACAGATGCAAGTAGCGAGAGATTTACTTGATTTACAAAACGGCGTTTGAAGTGTCGTTTTTTTGGCCATGGATCTGGGAAGAACAATCGGATTCCATCGACTGAATTTCCTTCCATGCGAGTTCTGATTATTTCAAGGGCATCCCCTTCAAAGATTCGCACATTGTCTAAGTTTCGCGTTTGCAAATCGCTAATTAGTTTTCCAATACCTGGGGTGTGTAAGTCGATAGCAAGAACTGCGACCTCTGGTTGCGCTTTTGCATATTGCCAAGTTGCTTCACCCATACCGAATCCAATTTCAATGACAAACTTTTCCAAACCTAATTTGCTATTCAGATTTATAATCGAATCGCCTTCGGGATAGATATATTGGTCGCCAAATTCGGCAATGGCACCAGCCTGCAATTCAGAAACCCGTGAACGCCGCAACTTGTAAGTTCGGATTTCAGTGCCTTGTGGCGTGGGATTTGTCATTGCCCTATTCTCGCCTAGCGGAAAGTGAGAAAAGATGCGAACGCACGATGTAGTCAAGGTTTTTGACCACAAGCACCCTATTCGCACTATCGCTAGGTTGTTGCGACCACAACGCAGAAAATTAGCCCTCGCTTTTGTGCTTTATGGAATTAAACATTCACCAATCTGGGCACTTCCGCTCGTGACGGCTGGTGTGATTGATGTGCTTGTGCAGAACGAGCCACTTGATCGCCTCTGGTTTTATGCTTTCGTATTACTTGTACTTCTAGGGCAAAACCTCCCTGTAAATATCCTGTTCACAATGACTTTATCCAAAGTGTTGCGTGACCTAGAAGTTCGTCTACGCTCGGCATTGAGCGAAAGAATTCAAGAACTAAGTATCGGTTTTTGGAATCGCATGAATGTTGCATCATTGCAATCAAAAGTTGTTCGCGATGTAGAAAATATTGAAGCGGGTTTGCGTCAAGCTGGCAATGGTGGGTTCGCTGCAATCTTCAACTTTGTTGGTGCAATCACAATTACCGCAATCAAAGTTCCACAGTTCTTAATTTTCTTCGTGATTATGTTGCCAATCTGGGGAATGGTTTTTGTGTTCACCAGAAGAAAACTAAATTCTCGCAATGAAGCTTTTCGTAAATCTGTTGAGAAGATGTCGATTCGAACAAGCGAAATGATGACATTAGTTCCAGTCACTAGAGCGCATGGCCTTGAAGAAACTGCTCTTGGCAACATCGAAAAAGAGTTCGCCAAAACAAAGAGCGCCGCCCTTGATCTGGACTTCGTTAATGCTGCCTTTGGTGCAAGTTCGTGGGTGATCTACAACATCTTGAATGGAGTCACCTTGATAACTGCAGTCTGGGCAACCAGAACTGGACATGCAGAAATTACGGCTGGTGAAGTTGTGATGCTGACCGGTTACTTCGGCGTTCTGTCTAGTGCAGTTGTCATG
Organism: Micrococcales bacterium; assembly: GCA_024640585.1. Next base: position 7,167 of record JAHEEQ010000059.1, on the reverse strand, counting down.
ATGACTGATTTAGCGCCGAACTTTGCACGTGGACTAGCTTCAATTAAATCAATCAGTGAAGTTCTCGAATCTGATGAACTCGAGCCGAATCAAGGGAAGACTGAAGTTTCGCAAGTTTCTGGTGATATTGAATTTCGCGAAGTTCGATTCAGTTATCCAGATAGCCATGAACATGCAATTAATGGATTATCAATTTCAATCAAAGCAGGAGAGTATGTGGCAATTGCAGGGCCATCAGGCTGTGGCAAATCCACACTTGCAAATCTCCTAATTGGTTTCTTACGTCCAACTTCAGGGCAAGTGCTTATTGACGGTGTCGACACAAATGAACTTGATTATCGCTCGATACGTCAATTCATTTCGGTCGTCCCTCAAGAGTCGGTAATGTTTGAAGGCAGTGTGAGAGAAAATGTTTGCTATGGAGATCTTTCAGTTTCTGAAGAACAACTAATGCAGGCACTTTATGACTCGAACGCATGGGAATTTGTCAGCCAACTTCCAGACGGAATCGAAACAGATGTTGGACCTCGTGGATTCACACTCTCTGGAGGACAAAAACAACGCTTAGCAATTGCGCGAGCAATTTTGCGAAATCCACGCATCTTGGTTTTAGATGAAGCCACTTCTTCACTTGATAATGAATCCGAACTCCTCGTTCAGCAGGCGCTAAACAAATTGATGCATGGCCGCACGACATTTGTGATTGCGCACCGACTTTCTACCATCAAAGATGCTGACTGTATTTATGTAATCGAGGATGGAAAGGTTGTGGAATCAGGAACCCATTCCGAATTACTAGCAAATGCTGCGTTGTACGCGCGGCTTCACCAGCTTTCAGGTGAATCCTCAGATTCCTAAATGCGGATTTGAAAGATCCTTTGCAACTTCATTACTGTGCCGAGGACCAAGCTCAACTAGATACATTGCGCCAAGAATTAATGCGCCACCCAACGCCACCCGCCAAGTAAGAGCATCACCTGCAACCCATACTCCAAAAATGCCTGCGAACACTGGCTCAAAACTAAGGATAACTGCAGCACGGGTTGGATCCATATGCGATTGACTCCAAGTTTGAATTGAAAATGCAATAGCGCTTGCAAAAACTGCCAAGAAAATAATCGCAATCCAAACATCCTGGTTTGGTGGCAATTGAAATCCATCCATCACAAGTCCAGCAGTACTAAATAGGACCGCAGTTACTGCAATTTGCACAATTGCAATGCTGTAAGAAGTCTCTGCGGTTGCCCAACGCGAAAGCCACATGATTTGAAAACTGAAAAACACAGCGCCTAGTAGTGTCCAGGATTCGCCTGCTCCAAAGGACCAACCTTTTAACGAAAGTGCAGCAAGACCAAATACAGCTAGCGCGACGCCAATCCAACCTACAAGTGGAACTTTTATTTTGTAAACAATTCCAGCGGCAATCGGTGTGAGAACCACAAACATGCCAGTGATGAATCCCGAAACTGTTGCTGATGTAAACATCAAACCGTATGTTTGCACAAGAAAACCGAACCCTAGTGCTAATCCGATGTACACACCTTTACAAAAGACTCCCCAAGACATTCGAAGCGCACTTGGCTTCATCGCGATAATCACGATCGTTGCAATTACAAATCGCCAACCCATAAACATCAGCATTGACATCTGAGAAATACCACTTTTAACCACTACGAAAGTGCTGCCCCAAATTGCCGTAGCAAAAATCAAGAGCCAGAAGGCAAGGCGCTCACCTTTAAGTGCGGTTTTCATGAGCGGGAAGGTAACAGTTACTGAAAAGTCCTTGTCCATTAAGCCGTCCAAGCGCAGGATTAGCCGCTATTTCCGAAATGAGAGATGTAATGACAATCGCGTTGATGATGAATCTGAATGCCGGCGTTGGTCGCACACATCGTTTAGCAGATTATGTCTTTCAACAATTTGAAGAACACGGATTGCCATATGTATTTGTCCGTGGCAATTCTGCTGAAGACGCAATCGCAAAAGTGACTGAAAGAATTGGTGAATTCAGTGCAGTAGTAGCAGTTGGTGGAGATGGTTCGGTTCACACTGCTGCGCAAGTAGCTTTTCACAACAAACTTCCGTTAGGAATTATCGCCTCTGGTTCTGGCGATGACGTCGCACGAGCTTGCGGGCTTCCACACGGCAGAAATTTCGAAGCCACTAAAACGGCAGTAGATCATTTCGTACAAGCTTGGCTCGCGAATGACAAAACTGAAATTGATGTGATGTTTGCTACTACCAGTGACGAAAAAGAACATGTTGTGCTCGCAGTAATGTCATGCGGATTTGATTCCCGTGTAAATGCCAATTCTGCAAAAATGACTTATTTAAAAGGAACCTTCAGATATATCGTCGCAATGCTCAAGACTCTTACTCGCTTTAGCCCAATAAATTACCACACAATCATTGATGGAGTAGAAGAAAATTTTTCTGCAATGCTGATTGCCTTTGGAAACGGATCCATGTTTGGCGGAGGCATGAAAGTCTGTCCATCGGCAAACATCAAAGACGGCGAGCTTGATTACATAGTTGTAAATGAAATTAGCATTCCAACACTTCTAGGCGTTTTCCCAAAAGTATTCACGGGAAAGCATGTGAGTCATCCAAAAGTGGATGAGGCGCGAGCAAAATCTGTTTGGCTGCACGCGCCAGGCGAACAGGTATGGGGAGACGGGGAATATCTCGGAGAATCACCACTTCAAATCGAGATCAAACCAAATTCAATTAGTATCTTTGGCGTGAGAATTTAATTTATCAGGAGCAAAAATGGAAAATAAAATTCTTAGGACGGTTTCCCTTCTAGGTGTTGTTGGTTTAATGCTCAGCGGCTGTATAGAAATCAGCACTACCGCCACAGTGAATCGCGACGGTACCGCCACTGGAAGTATCACTTACGAAAGCCAAGCTTCAAACTTGGATGCGCTTCTGGAATATAACTCTAATTTCGCAGGGGATTTCGGCTATCGCTATGGTGTTACAGATGTGAATTACGCCAGTATTAGCAATTGCGAGGTTTCGGAAATTGTTTTCACTTTAGATGAATTAGCGCCAATGGCAACAAATGTTTCATTCAGGTATGTGCCTTCTGACCAAAAATCTAGCCTTTTTGTCATCGGCGAAGTCAGCGCCGGTAGCCCAAACACCCTGCGCTTAGATCACGCCGTTGTAATACCGGCTAGCGGAGTCATTTCAGATTGTGAAAATCTTGCTGATGTCGAAACTGGCGAATTATTGACCTTTACAGACGATGCGATTGGCAATTGGAATTTTGGAACTATTTCTGATGTGCGACAAACTCGATCTGAAGGCTTTGATTTTGCTCCTGGATTGTTCATTGAGCAATTAGCCAACTTGCCTTTGGAAGACCGCCCAGCGTATTTTCTACTTCTCGAAATGATGCTCGCTGCTAATTCTGATGAAATCGAAACCTCCTCTACTCCAGAATTTAAAGCTTGCGGAACATATGTCAATAATAAAAAACTTAATACATTGAGTTTTGAAAATCAAAGTCCAGGAGAATTCGAGTCCCTTATTGATTCTTTTAAAAATATTAAGATTATTCACACAGATGAAGTTTTTTCTGTGACCTGCTTATTCGAAAACTTATCTCTTGAATTTTTGGATCGTAACGTAAACGAAAATCCTGATGTTGCATCTAGTCCACAAGAAGAAGGAAGTTGGGAAAATGTAAATCAAGACCTTATTTGGCACTTTGAAATGGATGCCAACCAAGGATTGAGTTACGACGAAGCAGCATCCGACGAAAACATAAATTTGGTAGGTCTATCTGCGGGACAAGAACTTTTCGGAGATTCAAGTGTTGCGTTTCAGCAATTAAGTACTTCGCAAATGAGTAACTCTTGGAAAATCACGGGAGTTCTAATTGGAACAAATGGCACTATTCACGGTAATAGAGTGACATTTGTAAATTGCCAGTGGTACTACTCAGAGATAGACAATGCCTATTACTATCTAGAGGGATTTGAACCACAAAATTATGTGATGGACACTGTTATTGGTGACTCTGTGCTTTTCAAGTCGAATTCGGTAAAGATTCTTACTAAAACTCCGATTTTGACCAACATTGCAAATCGCGTTAAAAAGACTCATGTTGAGGTCAAGAAATTGATTAAGTTAATTGGTATTTATGATGGAAGTATTACGAACCCAATCAAAGCTTTGGCAAACGAGAAACTAGTTTCAAAACGGGTCCATGCCCTCAAATCGTTCTTAAAAAAACAAGGTGTAAAAGGAACTTATAAATTCAGATTCGTGTCAGATGATGATCCATCTGGAGACTCGAAGGCGAAGGATAAAGTGGTTATTCAAGTCACGAATGGTAAGTAGGGATATGGGCGACAGAGCCCGCCTAAATTCTTAATTCCTTCTTCTGGTCATGAATTTGTCGTATCCAAGTAAACCGAACGCGATGATTATTGCAAAAACCATAATTTGAGCAACGAACAACAAAACTGAGGTTAATCCATTCGCACTTACATCAAAGAATGGGTATGGATAGGCGTTCAAAGTAAGGCCGCGGAAGATTGCAAAAGTTGCCCAAACAATTGGAACAAACATTGCATACATGACAGTGGATGCTTTCAGCAAACCGCGAGGTCCGGTGGCTAAGAAAACGAATAATGTGAAAATTGGATTAATGATGTGAATAATTAGATTCGAAACAAAATCAATCCCAGTTTTTGGTTCAGCCAAAAGTAAGTTATAAACAATTCCGGTAATCGTAATCATCAAAATACTGTCGAGTCGCAGAGCCCGCCACATAGTTCCCGAAGAATTGTTACGTTCAAAAACATCTGGCCTGCGCCAAAGCACGGTCAGAACAATTGCAACGACAATGTTGCTCCAGATAGTGAAGTAAGAAATCCAATCAAAGAATCTTTCCCAAACCTGGTCGGTTCCATCAAATGAATTTCCAAGCAAAGTTGGTTTCATGGTATCGATACTCTCTTCATTAGAGTAGTAACCAATCAACATCAAACTGAATGAAATACCAACTGAAATGTATGCAATAACTGTGTTGATAAGTACAAGAGACCCGTTTGCTCGAGCATAGTTTCGATAAGACATGTGAAAATTCTTCCTGCTAATCGAAATAACGCAAGGATTAAGCCGAAAGTCCTTATTACGGCTCAGTAATTGGGTCTAGCCTTTCAGCATGAAAATTGCAGTAGTAGGTGCCACTGGCCCAACGGGACTTGAAGTTGTTAAGCAATCCCTTGCACATGGCCATCATGTGGTCGCATATGTTCGCAGACCTGAAGCGTTGTCAACAGCGCCGAATCTGAAAGTGGTTGGGGGTGAGCTATTTGAAACCGAAAAGTTCGCAAACGCCATAAAAGAATGTGATGTGCTCATCTGCACACTAGGGAATCGATCGTTTAAGGTGAGAAATTTCATGGCTGAACATTTGCCACTTGTCACTAATGCAATGGAAACATCCGGAGTGACGCGAATTGTCTTGATGAGCGCACTTGGCGGTGGAGAACTTCCCGGAAAATCTAATTGGTTCTCGAGGCCTATTTTTAAATTTATGTCTAATTACATATTCAAAGATCGAACAATCAGCGAAAGAAAACTTGCATCAACTAATTTGAATTGGTGCGCTGTTTATCCTGCCTTTCTTACGGATGGTCCGAAACTTGAACATATCGACTGTGTTGACATGGAAGAAGTGCGAGATGTGTGGGGTATGCAAATTTCACGAGCGACTGTCGCATCTGTCTTAATCGATTTGGCTGAAGACAACACCAGGCCAAATCGCCGAGTTGCAGTCGCTGCAAAAGGCAAAGTTATGTACTAGTTCCATTTGTCCACAGGGCTTGTATCGTGTATCGTTACGCTTTACAGCCAATACAAGTATTCAATTTGGATAACTGGAAATTGGCGAGTCACACTTCGCTTTGTGGGAACTAATGTTGAATTGATTGATTACACCAATTACCACTAGGAGTTAAATTGAAAAATAGAATCCCAACTCATCCGGGTGCAGTGCTGCGGGAAGATGTTCTACCAGATCTCGAATTGAGTCTGACTGAAGTGGCACTCCGTTTGGGAATATCTCGCGTGACCTTAAGTAGAGTTATCAATGAGCGAGCAGCTATTTCTACAAATCTTGCGATGAGATTGGAACTTGCAGGAGTTGGTACTGCACAGATGTGGATGGCCCTGCAAGTAAAACACGATTTAGCAGTGGAATGGTCTGAAAACAAACCAAAAGTTAAAAAACTGGCATAGGTTTGTTTAGTGCGCATTGTTAGTTGGAATATCCAACATCTTGAACAGTATGACCGTTCAATTGATCCTTCTAGAGCGCTAAGCAAAATGCTTGAAACTCAAAATGCCGATGTGCTTCTCTTACAAGAAGTTGATGTAAATAAACCTCGCACAAATAATGCAGATCAGGCTACAGAGATTGCAAATGCTTTGGGCGCCTTTGATTTTCAATTCAAAGAAACTAAGTTGGTTCCTAGAGAAGAAGGTCAATACGGAATTGCAATTGTTTCAAAAGTGCCGGTAGTTGCGTGGCGTTCAATAGCTTTACCTCGTTCTCCTGTTGGCAGAAAAATGACTTTTGAATTCGGTGATGAATCTCAAACGTTCTATGTAAACGATCATCCACGCGCTGCTTTAGCAGCCATTTTGGAAAATGGTTATTGCATCGTAAATACACACCTTTCATTCATGCCGATTGCAGCCCAACTCCAAATGTTGAAAGTAGTTTTGTGGGGCAAAAAGATTGCACGACAACACAATTCGAAGTTGATTATTGGTGGCGATTTCAACTTCGTGAGTGTGACTTGGTTGAAATTGTTTGGACTTGTAGAGGCAGTTTTTGGCAAAACTTTTCCTGCCTGGAAGCCTGATAGACAAATTGATCACTTTCTTGTGGGCCACAATGTTCGAGTTTTAAATAGTGAAGTTGGCGCAAGTGGACCTTTAAGTGATCATCGCTGGATCGCAGTCGAACTTGATTAATGGTGGCCCTGGCATGAATCGAACATGCGACACACGGTTTAGGAAACCGCTGCTCTATCCCCTGAGCTACAGAGCCGAATAGTGCAAGCCTAGGCGTTGTATTGCCTCAACCTGCCAGCGGCAATTTCTAGTAGGCAGAGTGCAACAAGGCGCGTGGTTCGTTGGTCT